>SKON01000269.1 GCA_007120035.1 Myxococcales bacterium | reverse complement strand
CCCGGTGCGGAGTTCGACGGAGCGGGAGAGAGATCGAAGCCTGGTTCGGAACGACTCCGTTCTCCGAGACATCTCAGGCGGAGCGGGGTCATGACCCCAGCGGAGCCCTGCCCACTACAGCCCCTGGTTTTAACCGGGGGTGGACCGTGGGAGCCCTGTACTGTTCACGGAAATGACCCGCCGCCAACCCCGACGCCACGATCCATACCGCCGCCAACCCCGACGCCACGATCCATACCGCCGCCAACCCCGACGCTACGAACGATGCCACCGCCAACCCCGACGCCACGACGGAGATCGTCGCACCACCCAAACTCGACGCCATCACTGCGTACCCCCGCGAACCGGTTCGAGTGGGTGGTGCGCCAGCACCGGGGGTCGCCCCGCGCCGCCCCGCCCTTCATCGGCCCTCCCCCCCGATTCCCCACTTGGCCTCCCCCCAAGTTCATGAAATACTTTCACTATCACTGGAAGTTTTAACCCCGGCGCCCACTTTCCCTACAATGGGCGTCAGGAGACGGAACGCACGCAGAACGCCGGCGTTCCCCACGCGGTGAATGCTACCGACGGAGTACCCCTATGGAACCGGCGCTGCTGCTAAACGCTTCCTACGAGCCCCTCTCTATCGTCGACTGGAGAAAGGCCATCACCCTCTGGTGGCGGGGAAAGGCTGAGGTCCTGGTCAGCCATCCCCGAAAGATCCGATCCGCCACGGCGACCATCGACCTGCCCTCCGTGCTTCGACTTCAGCGTCGGGTGAAGATCCCCCGCCACCGGGTGACCTTCACCCGGGCCAACGTCTACCGTCGCGACGGCTTTCGTTGCCAGTATTGCGGGGGCCGGTTCCAATCCCAGGAGCTGACCTTCGACCACGTCGTCCCTCGCAGCCGCGGTGGGGATACGAGTTGGACCAACATCGTCACGAGCTGTCGGCCCTGTAACCGGACCAAATGCTCCCGCACCCCTGGCGAGGCGCAGATGCCGCTCCTCTCACAGCCCCGAGAGCCGCGGTGGTGGCCATTTTCGGCGAGCGCCGGTAACCTCGATGACCACCCCGAGGATTGGAAGCCCTACCTCTGGACCTGAGCTCTCCCGGAAGGCCTCTCGATGACCCGACTCGCTGTCCTGGCTGATATCCACGGCAACCCCTTCGCCCTGGACGCCGTGATCAGCGATCTCGAAGACCAGGAGGTCGACGAGGTGATCGTCGCCGGTGACCTCGTCGGCCGGGGCCCCCGGGGATCCGAGGTGATCCGCCGCATCCGAGACCGCGGCTGGGCCTGCGTCCGCGGAAACCACGAGGACTACCTCCTCTCCTTCTTCCATGGTGAGATCCCCGACGCCTGGCGGGTCGACGAAGAGTGGGCGGCCTCCCGGTTCATGGCCGCCGACCTCACCGCCGATGACGCGACCTTTCTGGACTCCCTCCCCTTCACGCTGAGCCCCGACGCCGATCCCTCCATCGAGATCTTCCACGGCAGCCCCACCTCTCACAGCGAGGGAATCGGCGCCTGGACCCCGGAGCACCTCCTCCACACCCACCTGGACTCCATCGAGGGCGACACCCTGGTCTGCGCCCACACCCACCGACCGCTGCTCTACACCAACGACACGGGCACGATCGTCAACGTCGGCTCCGTGGGCCTCCCCTTCAACGGGGACTGGCGAGCCCAGTACGCCCTCTTCACGGGCGACCCAGACCACTGGGAGATCACCTTCCGGCAGGTCTCCTACGACCGCGATGCTTTCCTGCGCCTCTACGAGACCTCAGGCTTCCTCGCCGAAGGCGGCGTCACGGCTCGCCTCCTCTACCAGGAGGTCCGCCACGCTCGCCCGGCGCTCGTCCCCTTCTTGAAGTGGACGAAACACACCGGCACGGCGCCCACATCGGACGCCCTGCCGGCGTTCTTCGAAGTCTTTGATCCCCAGCGGTCGCTGGCAGACTTTATGCGCCTACTCCGAGAGTAGCTCGGAGATCACCTGCTTATCGAAGAGCTGGCTGACGCTGCTACCGTCGTGGATTCGCTTGATCGCCTCGGCGAAGAGCTTCGCCACGGAGATCACCTCCACCTTCTCGGAGCGCTGCTCCGGTCGCAGGGGCACCGTGTCGGTCACGATCACCCGCTCCAAGAAGGAGCCGTCGATCCGCTCCGCCGCGTTGGAGCTGAAGATCGGGTGGGTCGCCGTGGCGAGCACCCGCCGGGCCCCCTTCTTCTGGAGGAAGTTCACGGCCTCCACCAGGGTGCCACCGCTGGCGATCTCGTCGTCGACGACCACCGCCACCTTGCCCTCCACGTCACCGATCAGGCTCACCGCCTTGGGCTTCTCGTCGTCTCCCTCTCGCCGCTTGTCGATGATCGCCATCGGCAGGTCCAGCCGGTTCGCGTATCGACCGAGGTCCTTGGCCTCCCCAGCGTCGGCGGCCACCAGGATCCAATCCGTGGTGTCCTCCTGACGCAGGCGCTCACAGATCGGCCCGGCCCCCAACAGTTGGTCCACGGGCATCCGGAAGAACCCCTGAGCCTGCGGAGAGTGGAGGTCCATGGTGAGGACCCGATCGGCCCCGGCGGTCTTCAACAGGTCCGCCACGAGACGAGCGGCGATCGAGATCCGGGGGCGGTCCTTCTTATCGCTACGGATGTACGGGATGTAGGGCATCACCGCCGTGATTCGGGCCGCCGACGCCGACCGCAGCCCGTCGATCATGATCAAGAGCTCGAAGAGATGATCGTGGACCGGGCTCGCCGAGGTCTGCACGACAAAGACGTCGCATCCCCGCACGTTCTCCTCGATCTGCACCAGCATATTCTCATTGCTGAAGTGCACGGTGTGGCTATGGCCGACCTCGATCCCGAGGGTCTCGCAGATGGCCTTGGTAAACTCCGGATGACTGCTTCCCGAAAACACCTTCAACTGCTTGTGGTTCACGAGATACTCCGCGGGCTCTTTAGGATGTTGGGGGGCGACTCCGGGCCAAGGGGTACCCGACCTGCCCCTGAGGATCAACCTCGGAGGTGACGCGCCGCGGCATCACTCCCCCACATCACAGACCATCACGAAGGCGTCTTCCCCATTGTCCTCGTAGTAATCGGGCCGTCGCCCCCGGTGCTCAAACCCCACTTTTTTGTAGAGAGCGATCGCGACCTCATTGCTCACCCGGACCTCCAGGGCGATCTGCTTGATCCCTTGAACCCTGGCCACGCCGATCAGGGTGTCCAGCAAGAACCGCCCCAACCCCAGCCCCTGCCTGGCGGGATCGACGGCCACGTCCAGGATCTCCACCTGGTCCAACACCCGCCAGAAGATCAGCATCGCCGCCAGCCGATCCCCTTCATCGAGGACCCACACTCGACTCTCCCGCCGGGTCAGCTCGTCCTCCAGGGCGTTCTCCGACCACGGCGCGTGGTGGGACCGACACTCCAGCAGATACATGGCCCCCAGGTCTTTCTGGTCGGCTTCTCGAAGCTGAAACCGCCGTTCTCCGACGGTTACCGACCGCCCAATTCGGTGATCCGCTGCCATAGCTGCTCCACCCCAATCCCCTGGGTGCTTGAGAAGAGCACCAGCTCCTCCGGGTCGGCCTCGATGTCCTTTGCGATCTCTCGCCGGCGCTGCATCCTGGCGTTTTTCTTGTACTTATCGGCCTTCGTGAACACCAGGATCGGCTGCACCCCGAAGTGGGGGGCCGCCATGATCAGCTCGAAGTCATCCTCCTGAACTCCCCGCCGCAGATCCATCACGATCACCATCCCCACCAGGTTCGGGCGGTTGCCCAGGTATCCCTCGACCATGGGTCCCCACTGCTTCTTCACCGACTCCGGGACCTTGGCGAACCCGTACCCCGGAAGGTCCACGAAGTAGAAGTCCTCGTTCACCCCGAAGAAGTTGATCAACTGGGTGCGGCCCGGAGTCTTGCTGGTCTTCACCAGCTTCTTTCGGTTCACCAGGGTGTTGATCAGGCTCGACTTCCCCACGTTGCTTCGGCCCCCGAAGGCAAACTCCGGTCGGTCAGCGGGCGGGAAATGCTTGGGCCTGGTGCCGGATGTCACGAACTCTGCGTTCTTTACTTTGTATCCCACGTCGAGCTCCTCGGCTCAAAGCGCCACGGCGCTCCCCGGGAGAACCCCGGCGACAAGCCCTGCGGCCAACACGACTACGAGGTACCCCATGGCGAGCGCCGACGCCAGCGCCGTCCATCGGCGACCGGCCAGCAGAAAGAGCCCCCACCCCATCATCACGGCGCTCAACCCCAGCCACTCCATCGGGGCCAGTAGCCCGGCGGAGCCGAACCGCTCCCAGGTCACCACGAGCCCCACCGCCCAGGCCGCGCCGGCCACCAACAGTCCCCGTACCAGCCAGTCCGAGGCGTCGTCGGTCTCCTCCCTATCTTCTGCGGGAGCCTCTCCCCGAGCCATCAAGAAGGCCCACAAAGACACGGCGCCGACCATCGCCAGGGCCACGATCTCCATGGACATCGCCGTCACGTCCAACCCGATCGCGCCCGAGGCCACGAGCTCTCCGGTCTCGGTGAGCTCCCGGGGAGCCCCCTGGGACTGCAGCCATCGGGCGGCCAGGGCCTCGAAGGGGCCGGCCTCCACCGCCGACACCATCACGTTCCGGGTCATCACATGAAGGAGCCCGCCCACAGCGGCCATCCCCGAGAGCGCCCAGCCCCATGTGAGCCCTCCCCGTCCCGTCAACGCCCCCAGGCCCCCCAGGAGCGCGCCCACCACGGCCACCACCATCACCGCCGGCAGCACCGTGTCGGCCACCACCACAGGCAGAGACAGCGCCGGCAATCCACCGACGTCCAGCGTCCATCGGACCGCCTCGTCGCCCATCAGGGGAACCCCAAAATGTACGTCTCCCAGACTCCCCCGCTGTACCCCGGTCCAAATCACCGCCGCCGCCGCCGCCCACACCGCGGCCACTGCCCCGGCCGCACCTCGCCACCGACTCAGGCTGGCCGCCAACACGCACCCCGCCGCCACCGCCCAGAGCCCCCCCTGGACCAACCCCAGCAACATGGCCTGATCCCCGCCACCGCCAAGGGCCGCCGGCAGCACCAGCGCCGCCCCGACAGCTCCGCCGCCGACCATGGCAACCAGTGCGCTCCCTCCCTGGCCGGGCCATCCCCGGGTAAACAACCACCCGAGACTACCCAGGACGAAGAGCGCCAGCCCCACCCCGAACGGCCAGAAGGCCCGCACGGGCGTGACGGTCATCACCGCCGCCGGCACGGCCTCCATGGACTCCAACCGAAACCCCGCCCCCACGCCTGTCTCCGCCGCGCTCTCCCGCTGGAACACCCAGAACGCGTCGCCCCGCTCGTCGCGAAGCCGCACCGCCGGCCCCAACACCTCCAGATAGTTCTCCGTGACCTCCTCGATGGTGTAGACCTGCCCCCCGGGCCGAAACCTCACCCCCTCTCCCCGAACTCCTACTGCTTCGATGGTGTCCTCTTCCTGCCTGGACAACCGGACCCGCAGCGCCCCGGCCTGGCGACTGAACCCGGTGAACGCGAACCTCATCCCCCGAACGTCCAGGCTTCGTCCCGGGGTAAACCTTCGGGGCTCTACCCCCTCCTGATTGGGCCTTGCAAACCCAACGGCGGCCTCGTCCCCGTCGACGGTCACCAGCGTGACCCGCAACGGCAGCATCACCTCCACCACTCGATGCCCCTGGACCACCTCATAGCTCTCCTGGGTCTGGTTCAACGGCAGGAGCACCTCCCCGGCCGGCAAGCTCCGGTGATGGGTCAACCAGCCCCCGACGACCATCACGGCGCCCACCAGGGCGATCCCCCCGAAGACCATGACCTGCTTCGGGGGGCGATCCCCGGAGAAGAGAGCCCACAGAAAGCCACCGAGCCCCAACAAGAGGGTCGCCGCCAGGCCCCGGGCGAGCTCCGGCTCTGACAGGGGCGTCGTCCAGGCCGCCACGTCGATGACGTTCATCGGCGACAAGACCACCGCGAGCCCGGCCAGGACTGCGGCCAAAACCCACATCCCACCGCCCACCCACCTCCCTTCACCAGCTCGCACCGTCTCCGCCATGATCCCTCGAATCTCCAGGAACACCGACCACCACGTTGGTAGTACGCCCCCCTCGGGGTGTCAACGCGTCCCCGTTGCCTTGGCTCCCCCGCCAATGCTACACCATCACCATCTCGTCTCTTTCGGAGGACCCCGTGACGGACCACCCCATCATCGTCGGCCTCACCGGCGGCATCGCCACCGGCAAATCCACGGTGGCTCGATTCTTCCAAGACCTGGGCGTCGTCGTCCTCGACGCCGACCGCATCGCCCGGGAGATCGTCGCGCCGGGACAGCCGGCCCTCCGAGAGATCGTCGATCTCTTCGGCGACGCCGTGCTCACCGACGATGGCTCCCTGGACCGTCCGGCCCTGGGCCAACGGATCTTCTCCGATCCCGAGGCCCGACGACAGCTCGAGGCCATCACCCACCCCCGGATCGCCCGCACCATGTGGCAGCGCGCCACCGACGCCGTCGCCGACGGCCACCCCTACGTCCTCTACGACGCCGCTCTCCTCGTCGAGACCGGTTCCCACCGCCTGATGGACAGCCTGATCGTCGTCGACTGCCCCGAAGACACCCAGCTTCAGCGCCTCCTGGACCGAGACGACCTCACCGAAGAAGACGCCCGGGCCCGGATCGACAGCCAGATGCCTCTGGCCGACAAGCGGGCCGTCGCCGACTACATCATCGACAACGGCGGCGCTCTCAAGCACACTGAAGAGCAAGTCCACACCCTCAAGGCCACGCTGGATGCCGCCGTTCAACAGCGGGGCACCACGGCACGGGAGACCTGAACATGCCTGACTCCAACGATCCCACCCGCCGCACCAACCGCGACATCCTCGTCACGGGCTTCCCCAGCTTCGTGGCCCGCAAGATGGTGGAGACCATCCTGGAGAACGAGCCCGACGCCACCCTCCGGCTCGTCGTCCGCCCCGACTACGTCGACGAGGCCGACCGCCAGCTCCAGAAGATGAAGGCCCCCCGGGAGCGCGTCCACCTCCTCACCGGCGACGTCGTCGCCCTGGATCTGGGCCTGAGCGGCCGGGAGTACCTCGAGCTCGTCGCCCACGTCACCGACATCTACCACATCGCCAGCATCTGGTTTCTCGGCGTAGAGCGCTCCGAAGCCTTCGAGGTCAACGTCCTGGGCGCCCGCAACATCATCGACACCTCCTACGAGATGCAGAAGCTCGTCCGCCTGAACCACTTCTCCACGGCCTTCGTCTCCGGCGACCGCACAGGGGTGATCATGGAAGACGACCTCGACGAGGGGCAGAGCTTCCGAAACGCCTACGAGGAGTCCAAGTTCGAAGCCGAGAAGGCCATGCGGGAGGCCATGCACCACATCCCGATCTCCGTGTTCCGCCCCAGCATCATCGTCGGCGACACCGAAACCGGCGAGATCGACCGCATGGCCGGACCCTACTATTTGATCAACGCCATCGTGAATATGCCGTCGATCCTCCCCGTCCCCATGCCCGGCCGCGGCGACAAGCCCCTGAACCTGGTCCCCATCGACTTCGTCTGCCGGGCCATGCACCGCATCAGCCTCCGCGACGACACCGCCGGGCGCACCTTCCACCTCTCCGACCCCAACCCCCTGTCGGCCCGGGGCGTCTTCGAGTTGGTCGCCCAACGAGCAGGCCGCCGGGCCCCCGTGGGTCTTCTCCCCTACCGCCTGACCCGCCTGGTCATGAAGTTCCCCTACCTGGAGCGGTTTACCCGCAACCCTCGCCAGTTCATGGACGACTTCAACCAGCTCACCATCTACAACTCCATCAACACCCTCGACGCCCTCGACGGCCAGGACCTCTGCCCCCCGCTGCCCACCTACCTGGACCGCCTCATCGAGTACATCAAGATCTCCGAGCTCCAGCTCGAGATGCCCCTGGGCGTCGAGATCATGGGCTGATCGCGGCAGCCACCGGAGACCACCATGAACCTCCGATCCACCCTCGCCATCGTCATCACCCTCGTTATGACCATTGGTACCGCCTGCACCCCACAGGAGCCCGAACCCACGACGAACAATCCCTCCGTGGACGCCGGCCCTGACACCTCCGACGGCCCAGACATCCCCGACGACTGGATCGTCCTCGACGACGGCCCCCCCTTCCCCGTCGGCTGCGTGGACTCCGCCGGCGGCGAGGCCACCATCGAATACGAGATCCACCCTTCGACCACGTCCTACATGCTCGTGCCCTTCACGTCCTTTCCGGGCACCTACGACCCCCGGACCATCACCACCCCCTCGGGCTACGTGATCGACCTCCACAACGAGAACCTCTTCCAGCTCTACGGCCTGGAGTACCCCGAGATCGCCTGGATCAACCCCATGGTCTTCCCCCCGGCTCCCAACTACGACCATCAGCTCGAGGCGGGCCTCCACACTCTTCATGTCCTCACCGATGACCCTCGCGTCTGTTTTTACGTCATCGAAGACCAGGGCCCCTCCAACACCCTGGACCTGAACTTCTACTTCGTGGGCCTCGACGCCCTCGATCTCAACGCCGCCACCGCCGACACCCACCCCGACTTCTCAGCCATCCTCACCGCCACCGCGGAGATCTTCGCCCAGGCGGGCATCACCCTTGGCGAGGTCCGATTCCTCAACGCCGATCCCGACGTGGCCGCGGCCTACAGCAATATCCGGGACTACGACGACCTCTACGCCCTGATCGAGACCTCCGAATACCCCGGCGAATCCCTCACCGAGAACCTCAGCCTCAACGTCTTCCTCGCCGAGCGGTTCACCGACGGATCCGTGGGCGTCGCCATGGGAATCCCCGGGGTGGCCGCCATGCACGAGTCCCTCGTCGCCGGCATCGGCATCACCGCCGAGTACATCGGCGTCGACGCCGACCACAACCAATTCACCGCCAACGTCCTCGCCCACGAGCTGGGCCACTTCCTCGGCCTCTTCCACACCACCGAGATCGGCGGCGCCGAGTTCGACAACCTCGACGACACCCCGGAGTGCACCCAGTTCAATCCCCACTTCAACTGCCCCGACGCCCAGAACCTGATGTTCCCCTACGCCGACTACGACACCACAGAGCTCACCCCCGACCAGGCATACGTCCTTCAAAAGAATCCTCTGATCCGATGACTTTCATTCTCCGATCCGACCATGTAGGATAGTTAACTACAGGCAGCGAGGAACTGGTCACTCCCACCTCGGAGAACGTCAATGAAACGAATCCTCTCGTTGATCGGGGCGGTCGTCACTCCTGAGCTCCTGACGAGCCTGAGCCTCGTCGGGTTCGGCATCGCGCTCTCTTCGTTATACCTCCACCAGGTGGCCGAGATGGCCGACCCCGTCGCGGTCTGGCTCAGCATCTCAGCCCTGGCCCTGACCTACCTGCTCATCCTCGGCACGAGCCTGCGCCTCCTGACCGTGGGCGGATGGTCCGACTTTGGATCTCCGACTGGTGAATCTCTCCGTGGGAGACGGATTCTCAAGGAAGCCACGGACTTCCTGCCTCTCGTCGCCATTCTCGCCTTGGTCGCCAGTCACGAGGCCACTCACCCCCTCTCAACTCTTCTATGGACGTCACCGGGCCTCGACTTGCTCTCCTCGGTAATCCCCCTCGCGGTGCTGGCAGCCCTGGCCCTCCTCTGGGTGGCCCACCGCCTGTGGCGCCTCGTCCTCGCCATACCCCTGGCCTACTGTGCCTTCATGCTCGTGGGACTCGTCATCTTTTCCGGAATGAATTCGGAGGGCTTTCGCGAATGCATGGACAGGCTCACACCCCCATCGTGTGCAATGACCTGTTACGAAATCTTGGAAGACGAGGAACTTCCGAACTCTCCGATCGGCCGCCTCCTCGATGAGTGAGGCCGACCGACGGTTCGCTCACCAGGTGGCGCGAAGGCACCTCAGGCCGACCGCAGGATCTTCTCCATCGCCTTGCCCCGGGCGAGCTCGTCGATCGACTTGTCCAGGTATCGGATCTGGCGCATCGTCGGCTCTTCTACCTCTTCGACCCGCACGCCACAAACCACTCCTGTGATCAACTCTCTCGCCGGGCTCGGAGGCGCCAGGGCCGCCCCCGACCGTCCAGTTGCGGTGACTGATCGCGTGGGAGCAGTTTCATCGAACCCGTTGATGTTCGGGTCCGATTCGTGAGAAACTATTGCGAGAGAGGTGCCGCCCCCCTCCCGCGAGACCGCCATGCCCCACACCACCGAGACCCGTCAACAAGTCAGCGACTACTACGGCCGACTCCTGCAATCGACGGCAGACCTGAAGACCAATGCCTGCTGCGCTGCGGGAGCTCCACCGGCCCGAATCGCCGCTGCTCTCCAAAAGGTCCACCCCGACGTGCTTGCCAGGTTCTACGGATGCGGGTTTCCCATCCCCGAGGCCGTCGACGGGCTCCGAGCGCTCGACCTCGGCTGTGGCACCGGCCGGGATGTCTTCCTCCTCGCCCAGCTCGTCGGTCCCGAAGGATCCGTCGTCGGCGGCAACACGGCCTCCATGCTCGCCGACACACGGCTGGCCCCATTCTTCGAGGTCCAGGGGGACCGAGAAGAGCACTTCGGCCTCTTCCCCTGCGACCCCACCCTGGCTGCCCAGATCTACGGCGCTCCTCAGAACTACGGCGCTCCTACGACTCCCACGAGCAGCTCCTGCTGCTAATCCTGCTGCTAAACCGCCACCCTCACTCTTCCACCGCCAGCTCCACCTGCACCTCCGTGCCCCCGTCATTAAAGGACGGGCACCCTCCCACGAACACCTCGTACTCCGCCTCCACAGACACCTCCACCGGCTCGTAGCCCTCTGCCCCGACCCAGAACGTGTACTCCGCCGGCTCCGATCCGAACCCGCACGGGACCTCACACGAAAACACCCCGGCCTCTCCTTCGGTGAGGTTCAGGGTCTCCCCAAAGACCTGTACCTCCGATTCCCCCCGCCGGATCTCCCAGATCTCCACCACCCCGATCGCCGCCCCATCGTCAGCGTCGGTCACAGCGGTCACCAACACGATGGGCTCCCCGTACTCCTCCACGCAGGGCCCCCCGGGCTGGTTGTTCATGTTCGCCCTGTCGTTCTGGTTATCCACCTCCTCTTCCCCGCAGGCAACCGAGAGAACCAGAGCGACCACCACCAAGACTACGAAGATGCAGCGATTCATATGTACCTCGTCAATGTTTCGATCACGACCTCGAGTCCCAAGATCATAGAGATACTCCCACTCAACTTCCAGCACCGAGCCCCTGGCCACTTCCGAAGCCTCTACCCTCCGACCTCCGACCTCCGACCTCCGTCCAGAACTTTGCTTCTCCCCCCGCCTGCGCTACCATACTTCACGGATGGCTCGGCTACTCCGCGAATGTTCCGAGCCCCTCACCCGTTTCCCTCCTGTGATCGGGTTCGCCTCCCCGGATCTTCTTAGGAGTCCTCTCCCGAATGCAGCTCGAAAACCGCCTCGAATCGATCATCAGCAAGGTCCGCAGCTACCACCCGGACCCCGACGTCGCGCAGCTGCGGGAGGCCTTCGCCTTCGCCAATCGCATGCACGAAGGCCAGACCCGCAAGAGCGGCGAGCCCTACATGACCCACCCCCTGGAGGTCATGGACATCATCGCCGACCTCCGCCTCGACGTCGCCAGCCTCGTCGCCGGTCTCCTCCACGACACCGTGGAGGACACGGAGACCACCGTCGAGGACCTTCGAGTTCGGTTCGGCGAAGACGTCGCCTTCCTCGTCGACGGCCTCACCAAGCTCTCCAAGTTCCAGTTCAACACCCGCCAGGAAGCCCAGGCCGAGAACATCCGCAAGATGATCATCGCCATGTCCCGGGACCTCCGGGTGATCATGGTCAAGCTCGCCGACCGCCTCCACAACATGCGGACCCTCAAGCATATGAACCCCTCCTCCCAGGAGCGGATCTCGCTGGAGACCATGGACATCTACTCCCCCCTGGCCCACCGCCTGGGGCTCCACTGGGTCAAGACCGAGCTCGAGGACCTGGCCTTCCGGTACCTCCACACCGAGGCCTACTACGAGATCGCCGAAAAGGTAGCCTCCAAGAAGCGCCAACGACAGAGCTTCATCCGCGAGGTCCGACACATCCTGGAAGATCTCCTGCGAGAGCACGGCATCGAGCCCGAGGTCTACGGCCGCCCCAAGAACTTCTGGAGCATCTACAGGAAGATGCGGGCCCAGCAGATCGAATTCGAGCAGGTCTTCGACATCCTCGCCTTCCGGATCCTCGTCGACGAGCGGGCCCAGTGCTACGAGGCCCTCGGCCTGGTCCACAACCTGTGGAAGCCCATCCCGGGCCGGTTCAAAGACTACATCGCCATCGCCAAGCCCAACGGCTACCAATCCCTGCACACCTCTGTGATCGGCCCCTACCAGGAGCGGATCGAGATCCAGATCCGTACCCACGATATGCATAAGGTCGCCGAGGAGGGCATCGCCGCCCACTGGCTCTACAAAGAGGGCAAGGCGGTCCCCGACAAAGACGACCAGAAATTCGCCTGGCTCCACCAGCTCATGGAGGAGCATCAGGACCACGAAGATCCCGTGGAGTTCTTGGAGTCCGTCAAGATCGACCTCTTCCACGACGAGGTCTACGTCTTCACCCCCAACGGCGACGTCTTGAGCTTCCCCAAGGGCGCTACCCCCGTGGACTTCGCCTACGCCATCCACAGTGAGATTGGCCAGCGGTGTTCCGGGGCCAAGGTCAACGGCCAGATGGTCCCCCTCAAGCATAAGCTCAAGAACGGTGACATCGTCGAGATCCTCACCCACAAGAACCAACGCCCCAACAAGGACTGGCTCTCCTTCGTCAAAACCGGCCGGGCCCGTACCAAGATTCGCAACGCCGTCCGCAAGGAACAACGGGAGCGCAGCAAGGAGCTCGGCCGAGAGCTCCTCGACAAAGAGCTCAAGCACCATAACACCAATATTCGGGCCTGGGAGCGCTCCGGGAAGCTCCAGCAGGCCGTGGAGCTCAGCCGCTTCAGCTCCGTCGATGAGATGCTCGCAGACATCGGATACGGAAAGACCCAGGCCGATAAGGTCACGGAGAAGATCTATCCCCCGGAGGCCCCGGAGGAGAAGAAGCGGGAGCCCGACAACCGCCTGGGTCAGATCTGGGAGAAGATCGCCCACCGCGGCAAGACCGGGGTCGTCCTCGACGGCATCGGCGACGTGATGGTCACCTACGCCCGGTGCTGCAACCCCGTGCCCGGCGACCCCATCGTCGGGTTCGTGACCCGGGGCCGGGGCCTCTCGGTCCACACTCGAGACTGCAACCGCATCGACCACCTCGAGCCGGAGCGCCAGATCGACGTCCGGTGGTCCACGGACACTGAGGTCCCCGACTCCTCCCGCCGGTCCGTCTCCGTGAAGGTCTACTGCACCGACAAGCCCGGGCTTCTGGCCAATATCAGCCAGTCCTTCTCCCAGGCCGGGGTCAACATCAGCCAGGCTCAATGCGTCACCACCGAGGACCGACGAGCCGTGAACACCTTCGAGGTGATCGTCTCCAACTCCGAGCAGCTCAAGCGGGCCATGAAGAACATCGAGAAGATCCGAGGCGTATACAAGGTGGAGAGGATCACGAGTTGACCATGCTCCTCCACCGAGTCGACGACTTTCTGACCTATCTCCGGGTGGAGCGTGGCGCCAGCCCTCACACCCTTCGAGCCTACGAGAGCGACCTCGATCAGCTCGCCGACTACCTCGCAGAGGAGCACGACCTTTTGGAGTGCGCCGTCGACGATGTCACCTTGCGCCACCTCCGAGGCTTCATCGCCCGACGGTTCGACGACAACCAGGCATCCTCCCTGGCCCGGAAGATCTCCACCATTCGGTCCTTCTTCGCCTTCCTGATCAAAAAGGGCCACCTCCAAGAGAACATCGCCGATCTCTTGACGGCCCCCAAGGTCCACAAGCCCCTGCGCAACTACCTCACCGTCGACGAGATCTTCGCCCTCCTCGACCACCACGCCACCCCCGACGCCCTGGGCGTCCGAGACATGGCCATCTGGGAGCTCGGCTACGGCGGAGGCCTCCGGGTCTCGGAGCTGGTCAGCCTCCAGATCGACCAGGTCGACCTCGACACCGGCTGGATCCATACCCTGGGAAAGGGGAACAAGGAGCGCCTGGTACCCCTCGGCGAGAAGGCCGACCGGGCCCTGCGACGGTATCTTGCCCGCCGTCCCGAGCTCGTCTCGGGCCACACCGAGCCCGGGGCCCTCTTCCTCACCGTTCGGGGCCGACGCCTCTCCACCCGATCGGTCCGACGGAGATTCAAAGAACACCTCATCCGGGCCGGCCTGGACACCTCCATCACTCCCCACGGCCTGCGGCACTCTTTCGCCACCCACCTCCTGGACTCCGGCGCCGACCTCCGGGGCATCCAGGAGCTCCTGGGCCACGCCCACCTCTCCACCACCCAGCGCTACACCCATGTGTCGATTGACAGGCTCATGGAGGTCTACGATGCTGCCCACCCGCGGGCCCAGCGCGACGGAACCCCTGCACCCGGTGAATCATGAACTTTCGAGGAACAACCATCGTCAGCGTTCGGCAGGGCGACCACGTCGTCGTCGCCGGCGACGGCCAGGTCACCATGGGCGAAAAGATCGTCATGAAGGCCACGGCCACCAAGGTCCGGCGCCTCTACGAAGGACGAGTCCTCTGTGGGTTCGCCGGCTCCACGGCCGATGCCATCACCCTCTACGAGAAGCTCGAGGAGAAGCTCCAGAGCTTCAACGGCAACCTCACCCGGGCCGCCGTGGAGCTCGCCAAGGAGTGGCGGACCGACCGGATGCTCCGCCGCCTGGAGGCCCTCTTGATCGCCGCCGACTCCTCCCACACCCTCCTGATCAGCGGCACCGGTGACGTGATCGAACCCGAGGAAGGGGTCGTCGCCATCGGCTCCGGTGGCTCTTTCGCTCTGGCCGCCGCCCGCGCCCTGGTCCGACACTCCGATCTGGACTGCCGACAGATCTGCGAGCACGCCCTGGGCATCGCCGCCGAGATCTGCGTGTTCACCAACGACCAGCTCACCGTCGAAGAGCTCCGGGCTGACTGACGCAACTCCCGAAGGACTCGCCATGGCCCTACAACAGGACCCCTTATTCGAAAAAGACGGCTCCGAGCTCACCCCCCGTGAGATCGTCTCCGCCCTGGACCGCCACATCGTCGGCCAGCACGACGCCAAGCGGGCCGTCGCCATCGCTCTTCGAAACCGGTGGCGCCGCCAGCAGCTCGACGAAGAGCTCCGCGAGGAGGTGATGCCCAAGAACATCATCATGATCGGCCCCACAGGCGTCGGTAAGACCGAGATCGCCCGCCGACTCGCCAAGCTCGCCAGGGCCCCCTTCCTCAAAGTCGAGGCCTCAAAGTTCACCGAGGTCGGCTACGTCGGCCGCGACGTGGAGAGCATGGTCCGGGATCTCCTGGAGCTCGGCATCAACCTGGTCAAATCCGAAGCCGAGGAGCGCGTCGAGGCCCGGGCCCGAGAGCTCGCCGAAGAGCGGATCCTCGACCAGCTCGAGTCCGTCGCCGAGCGCCCTCCCCTGGACGACAGCCACAACCGCCGCAAGACCTTCATCGTCGGCAGCGACGGCGTCGCCCAATCCAGCGACGACGCCCCCCGCACTCGCCGAGATCTGCTCCGGATGCGCCTGCGCAACGGAGAGTTTGACGACGAGTACGTCGAGATCGAGCTCACAGACTCACGCAATCCTGTCATCGAGGTCTTCTCCGGCCAGCAGGGCATGGAGGAGATGGATCTGGGCAACGTCTTCGGCAACATGTTCCCCAAGCGCCGCAAGCGCAAACGCATCCCCGTCGCCGAGGCGATGAAGGCCCTGATCCAGGAAGAGGCCAGCCGCCTCGTCGACATGGAGCAGATCACCCAGGAGGCCCTGCGCCGCACCCAGCAGTCGGGGATCATCTTCCTCGACGAGGTGGACAAGATCGCCGGCCAGACCTCCAAGCACGGCCCCGACGTCTCCCGCGAAGGGGTCCAACGAGACCTCCTCCCCATCGTCGAGGGCTCGTCGGTCACTACCAAGCACGGCGTGGTCAAGACCGACCACATCCTCTTCATCGCTGCCGGGGCCTTCCACGTCTCCAAGCCCTCGGACCTGATCCCCGAGCTCCAGGGCCGCTTCCCCATTCGGGTGGAGCTCCAGAGCCTCACCCGAGAGGACTTCCAGCGAATCCTCACGGAGCCTCGCAACAGCCTGACCCGACAATACGTGGAGCTCCTCGCCACGGAAGGGCTCGAGATCTCCTTCGATGACGACGCCCTGGAGACCATCGCCGATATGGCCCATCGGGTGAACGAGACCCTGGAGAATATCGGCGCTCGCCGGCTCCACACCATCATGGAGAAGGTCTTTGAGTCCCTCTCTTTCGAAGCCCCCGACCTCAACGACGACCCCGTGGTGATCACCTCGTCCTATGTCCGAGACCGCCTGGAGGGCATCCTCGAGGACGACGATCTCAGCCGCTACATCCTCTAACGCATCTGCACCTGACCCAACGCCGAGACTCCGCCGCCATGACCGACACAATGGAAGATCTGGTCGCCCGGGGCAACCGCCTCAACAGCCCCAACTACGCCCCCGCCCCGGTGGTCTTCGATCATGGCGACGGAGTGTGGCTCGTCGACGCCGACGGCAACCGGTACCTGGACTTTATGGCCGGCATCGCCGTCTGCGCTCTGGGCCACAACCACCCGGCGCTCACGGAGGCCATCACCGACCAGGCCCGGCGTCTGCTCCACGTCTCCAACCTCTTCTACTCCCGGGAACAGATCGAGCTGATGGAGGCCCTGGAGGCGGCCACCTTCGCCGACCGGATCTTCTTCTGTAACTCCGGGGCCGAGGCCAACGAAGCGGCCTTCAAGCTCGCCCGACGGTTTCAAGCCCACGCCATGGACCGACCGGAGAAGACCGAGATCCTCTCCATGAAGAAGTCCTTCCACGGCCGGACCCTGGCGGCCATCACCGCCACGGGCCAACCCAAGTACCACAAGGGGTTTGCTCCCCTGGCTCCGGACTTTGTGTACTCCCCGTTCAACGATCTCGAGGCCGCCCTGGAGCAGATCGGCCCCCAGACAGCTGCCGTGATCGTCGAGCCCATCCAGGGCGAGGGCGGCGTCCGCCCGGGCACCCGCGAGTTCCTCGCCGGACTCCGACAGGCCTGCGACGACGTCGAAGCCCTGCTGATCTTCGACGAGGTCCAGACCGGCGTGGGCCGCACAGGCCACCTCTTCGCCTACCAGCACTACGACGTCACTCCCGACGTCCTCACCGTCGCCAAGGGATTGGGCGGCGGCGTCCCCCTGGGCGCTGTCCTGGCCACCGAGCGGGCCTGGAGCGGATGGTCCCGCGGCAGCCACGCCTCCACCTTTGGCGGAAACCCCCTGGCCAGCCGCGCCGGCCTCGCGGTGCTCCGCACCATCGATGGAGAGGGGCTCTTGGAGAACGCTCGGGCTCGCGGCGAAGAGCTCCGGGCCGGTCTTAAGGAGCTGGCAGAGGAGTTCCCGGTCATCACCGACGTTCGTGGCGTCGGCCTGATGGTCGGCGCCGAATGCGGCGAAGCGGCCTCCGAGGTCGTCGCCCTCGCCCGCCAGGAAGGCCTCCTGATCAACACCGCCGGCGGACATACCCTCCGGTTTGTCCCTCCCCTGACCATCTCCTCGGACCACGTAGAGCGGGCCCTGAAGCGCCTCCGACGGGCCCTGACCAAGCTCTAGTGCCCCCCGTCGACGTCTTGCCATCGCCGGGGTAAACGCAGTATCCTGCTTGCGATCCAGAGTCCCCTCTTGATGAGCGAAGGGCTATGAGCAACCTTGACGAGAGCCTCACCCCGTCTCCAAATCGGGATGTGGACTTCAAATCCCTACCCTCCCAGCCTACGGCCGAGGAGTTCTTCGTCCTCTCTCGGATCGACGGCTCCCAGACGGTGGCCCAGATCTGCACCACCAGCGGTCTGGGCAAAGAGAAGACTCTTCGGTGCATCGAGCAGCTTCGCCACCACGGGCTGATCCTCTTCCCCGGTGAGACCCCTAAAGGGCCCCCCAGAGCAGCTCCGAAGTCCGCGAAGCCCGCAGCCTCTGATGACCTCGCCTCCGCCATCCAGACCCGGTTCCCCGTCGCCTTCCAAGACTTCCCCTTCGATCAGGAGCTCCTCGCCCAGGCCGTCGAGATCGAAGACGACTTCAAGCAGGAGATCCTCTTCGTCGCCGCCCAACTCGACGACGTCACCTACTACGAGCTCTTGGGAGTATCCCCCGACGCGGGCCGTCGCGACCTGCGGGCCTCCTACTTCAAGATGTCCAAGCGGTACCACCCGGATCGATTCTTCCGTAAAGTTCTCGGGGACTTCGAGCCCCTGATCGAGCGGATCTTTCGACGTATCACCGGGGCCTACCAGACCCTCTCTCATCGCCAGAAACGCGCCGAATACGACGCATCGCTGGCCAACCCCGTGCCGACGGAAGACACCAGCACCCAGGCCGAGGAAGAGAACCGCAAACGAGAGCTCGCCTTCCAGCTGATGAGCCAACGAGCTCAGGACGCCCTCGTCGAGGGGAATCTCGTCACGGCCGTCCGCGACTTCCGCAAGGCCCTCAGCCTGAAGCGCGACCTCGGCCTGGCCATGATGGCCACCCGCCGCCTCATGGCTCATGCGCCCCATCTCGACGACGCCGCCCTCTTCGCACGGGCCGCCCAGAAGATCGACCCCTCCTCTCCGGAGCCCCGTCGCCTCCTGGGCCAGATCTACGAGCGCAAAGGTCTTCCGGATGACGCTTTGTTACATTACGAAAAAGCGCTAAGCTCCTCCCCTGACGATCAAGACTTGCAGGACCGCATCGCCAGGCTTCGGCAGCAAGCCTCTTAAGGAGAGTTCATGGAACGCATCATCGGTATCGACCTGGGCACCACCAACTCCTGCGTCGCCGTCATGGAGGCCGGGAGTCCCCAGGTGATCCCCAACAAAGGGGGATACAAGACCACCCCCAGCGCCGTCGCCATCACCGAGAGCGGCCGCCGCCTCGTGGGCCAGATGGCCAAGCGCCAGGCCATCACCAACGCCGAACACACCGTGTACGCCGCCAAGCGCCTGATCGGTCGCAAGTGGGACTCCCCGGAGGTCCGGCATTGCATCGAGACCTGTCCCTACGAGATCATCGAAGGGCCCCACGACGACGCTCGGATCGTCCTGCGCGACAAGGAGTACAGCCTCCCTGAGATCTCCAGCATCATCCTCCAGGAGATGAAGATCGTCGCCCAGGACTTCCTCGGCGAAGAGCCCACCCAGGCGGTCGTCACCGTCCCGGCGTACTTCAACGACAACCAGCGCAAGGCCACCAAGGACGCCGGCCGGATCGCCGGCCTCGACATCGTCCGCGTGATCAACGAGCCCACCGCCGCCGCTCTGGCCTACGGGTTCGGCAAGAGCCTCGACGCCACCGTGGCCATCTATGACCTCGGCGGCGGCACCTTCGACATCTCCATCCTCGATATCCACGAAGGGGTCTTCGACGTCCTCTCCACCGCCGGCGACACCTTCCTCGGCGGCGAAGACTTCGACGCCCGGATCATCGAGCACCTGGCCTTCGAGTTCGCTCGAGAGCACAAAGTCGATCTCCGCAACGACGAGATGGCCCTGCAGCGCCTCAGGGACGCCGCCGAGAAGGCCAAGATCGAGCTCTCCAGTATGCAGGAGACCGAGATCAGCCTCCCCTTCATCCACAGCACCGACGACGGCACCGCCCTCCACCTCAAGACCATCCTGACCCGAGAGCAGTTCGAAGAGCTCGTGATGGACCTGGTGCAGCGCACGATCAAGATCTGTCAGGCCACCCTCCAGGACTCGGGCCTGACCATCGACGACATCGATGACGTGATCCTCGTCGGCGGGATGACCCGGATGCCTCGCATCCAACAAGCGGTCGAGGAGTTCTTCGGAAAGCCCCCGTCCAAGCAGGTCCACCCCGACGAGGCCGTCGCCCTCGGGGCCGCCGTCCAGGGGGCGGCCCTCTCCTCGGACAACGCCGACGTCCTCCTTCTGGACGTCACCCCTCATAGCCTTGGGATCATGGTCCACGGCGGCGGGTTCGAGGTCCTCATCGAAGCCAACTCCACCATCCCCACCAGCCACGGTCACGTCTTCACCACGGTCCGAGACAACCAGACCTCGGTGAAGATCATCGTCTTCCAGGGGGAGAGCAGCCGGGCCGACGAGAACGAGCTCCTCGGGGAGTTTGTGTTGAGCGGCCTGCGCCGGGCCCCTGCCGGCGTGGTCGAGGTGGAGGTCACCTTCGAGATCAGCGCTGACGGCCTGGTCTCGGTCCACGCCACGGACCTGGAGACCGGCAAGCAACAGTCCATCACGGTCACCGCCACCAGCGGCCTGACCGAAGACGAGATCGACGCCATGATCTCTGAGAACCAGGACTACCTCGTCGAACTCAAGCGCGGCGAAGAGCGCGAGGAGCGGCGAGCCCAGATCCGAAAGAATATCCGGGAGGTCGAAAAGCTCCTCTCCGGCGCCGACGACTCCGATGAGCTCATCGCCGAGCTCCGGGAGCGCGCCGACGCCATCGTCAGCAAGGCTCGCTCCGAGATCGATGACGGCGACACTGGCGTCCTCGGATCCACTTCGGCCGAACTCGACAGGCTCTTGCAATCCGTCCGCGCTGCCGCTGAGCGCATCTGACCCTTTCTAGGTCCACGCCTGCAATGACCGAGGAATCTCACAACCCGGAGCAGCGCAAGCATCTCAACGCGCTGCAGAAGGCCCTCGATGCTCGAGCCCCCAAAGAGGCTCTGGCTCTGCTCCGCGTGCTGCGCATGAGCGGTCTGAAAGATCCGGCGTCGGCCTCGCTGATCTTCGCCTTCTCCGGTGACCCCTCCGAAGAAGACTACCAGAAATGCTCGGACTGGATCTCCGGACACCTCGGCCAGAAGTCCGCCGCCGAAGAGCTCGACCTCTTCGAGTCCTTCGGCGAAGTCAATCCCCTGACAGACTCCGAGTTCCTCAGCGTCGGCGACGAGTTTTCCGACTTCGACGACGTCGAAGACATCGCCGACTTTGGGGACTTCGACGCAGCTACCGACCTCGTCGACCTGGAAGACATCGCCATCGACGACCGCAAGTCCCCTGATGAAGAGCGGGCCGAGGATCTATCCAATCCCAACATCCAGGGGATCTTTCCGGCCTCCGAAGAGATCGACGTCGAGGATCTCTTCGACTTCGACGACGACATCCTCATCGGCAACAGCCTCGACGACGAGTCCTCCTTCGCCAATCGAGGCTCCACCGCCGAACAACCGAGCACCCGGCAGGTCGACGCCCGGGATCTCCAGGCCCTTGACGCCGCCTCTCAAGCCGCCGATGACGGCCTCGACCGAGCCGACGCCCTGCTCCCCCCGGAGTCGGACTTCGACTTCGCCCTGGGCTCGGCCCCCTCCAGCGCCGTCGTCGACTCCCAGTCCGACCACCCAGAGGATGTCCATGGCAAGGAGACCCGAGCGGCCTTCCCCGCTTCCTCCATGACCTCCTTCGTCGTCGATGACTCCCAGGCCCAAGACGATGACGACGATGACTTCGACTTTGGCTTCGGCGGCCCCGACGACGCTCCGGATCCCCTGGAAAAAATGGCCTACGCCGAACCCGCGGGCGACTTCTTCTTCCCTCCCCCTCTGAACGCCCAGGAGAGCTCCGAACCCGATCCCTCTCCAGGGGAAACCCTGGAGCGCCCCGACGCCACGGAGCAACAACAACGCCAGGAGAAGCCCACCAGTGAGATGCGGGCCGCCCCCAAACCCAAGAAACCCCTGCCGCGGCCAGCCAGCGTCGTCGGAAAGAGGTCTCTTCCCAAGCGCCAGCCTCAGGCCACCCCGCTCCTCCACGCCTCCGACCTCAAGCACCCCGGCGAGAGTCGTGCGACTCCACCGCGGGGCACCACGCCCCTGCCCCCCCGAGACGGCATGGCCGAAGACGATCTCCTGGCCCTCGGCGAGGACCTGGCTCGTCCCCCGGAGAAGCCTTATCGCGGTGAGCCCCTGATCCGAGAGCTCGGCGATGAGAACACCCCCAGCCACGAGGACAAGCCTCCCCTGGACTCCTTCGCCAGCACCGCGTCGGGAAAGGAAGAGACCAACCCGTTCGCTCATAACGCCCCCACCGGGGTTGGCCACAATCCCATGGTGGCTATGAACGCCTCCTCCTTCGTCCTCGAAGAGCTCGACCGCCCACCGTCATCGGTTCAGGAGTCCGAGGCCGCCGTGATCCACGCCATGGCACGGGTCAAGGAGTGCATCCACGGTGGCCAGCTCTCGGAAGCCCTCGAACTCGTCGACGCCGTCCTCGACGTGGTCGGCGAGTCCTCCGAGGCATCGGCCCTCCGAGGCGAGATCGCTCTCCAGCTGGAGGAGGCCGAGATCGAACGCCTGGGCTCCCTCTCCAGCACCCCCACCCTCAAGGTCTCCATGTCGGACCTCGCCGACCTCGATCTGGATCACCGGGCTGGCTTCATCCTCAGCCAGATCGACGGCATGCTCACCTTCGAGGACATCCTCGACATGAGCGCCATGGACCGCCTGGAGACCCTGGAAGTCCTGACAGACCTCACCCAGAAAGGCCTGATCGAGGCCAGCTAAGAGCAGCCCCCCTTAGGTCAGCAAGAAGATCTGTGACGGGTTGCTACCGGCCTCTTCCAGCTCGATAGACCGAGCGATCTCCACATGGGAAAAGGCCGGATCCGACAGGTCGATCACCATCGGATCTCGCCGGTCCAAGACCCGCACCACGGGCCGCCGGGGATCGGCGGCCGGCGCCGGCGTCCGGATCACCACCCCCTTCTCTCCCGTGGTCAACTGTACCGTGGTCCCGATGGGGAACATCCCCAGAGTGGAGACCATCAACTTCACCAGATGGGGGTCGAAGACCTCCCCGGCCCGACTCTCCACATACTGGATCGCCAGGTCCGGGCGCCGGCTCTTATACCCCTGCAACCCCTGGATCAGCAGATCGTAGGTTCGGCAGAGATCGAGGATTCGGTTGATCAAGTGCAGGCTTCGCTCTCCCCGATAAAAGGGTCGCCCCACGGTCCCCTCCAGGGAACACCCCCGCTCGTAGGTCAGGAGCACACGAAGAGTGGAGATCACGTCCCCTTCCACGTAGTCCAGCATCTGGGCCACGTCTCGAAGGTTCGCCGAAAACTGCCGGTGGGCGTCCAGCCCTGGATCCCGGTCTCGGTGTCCCACGCTGATCCCCACCAGCCGATCGATGTCCTGGTAGATCACCGCCATCCCCACGTACGCCGAGGTCTGGGTGTCCAACCCCAACCGGTCGGCCAGGAGCATCGCGTAGATCGCCGTGTTCACCGAGTGCGAACTCACGTCGGGGGCCACCAGACGCAGCGGCAAGAGCCCCAGGATCGTGAAGTCGTCGTCGGCCAAGAGCTCCGACACGGTCTGCAAGATTCGCCGCACGACCCCGGTGGGCACGTCGGGGTCGTCGGTCTCCCGGACGTGGTCGTGCATATTCTTCACCTTCACCAGGGACCGGATGTACACGTGGGCCACGTACATCGCCTTATTCACCTCGGCGATGGCCTCCATGATGCTCTGGTCCGGCGAACCGTGAGAGATCTGGATATTGGGCACCGACACATGTTCCATGCCCTCGTGGTGCTTGCCCGCTGCTACCAGCTCCGACAAGAAGGCCACCAGGTGGTCCGTGCTCATCCCGGCCTCAAAGAGGATCCCCCGGATATTGGCCACGGCGAAGATCCCGTGGAGCTCGTTGAGCCGCTCCTGCTCTTTGCGACGAAGCCGAAGGGTCTCCCCGTTGACGCTACAGAGCTCACCCCGAATCGTCAGCGAGATCTCGCCCCCGTCGGTCTTTAGGACGCTCTCCTTGAAGCTCGGCATGAAGTCGTTGATCGCCTGCCGGGTCTGGTTGTGATCCGTGGTGTAGATCGAGGCCACCTTCATGATCCGGTACACGCTGTCCACGAAATACCGCCCGAAGGCCTGGGCGTCAGAGACGTCGCCCTGAAAGTCGTGGCGAATCTCCGCCCGGCTGCTCTCCTCGGAGAGCCCTGTGGCACCTTCAAACTCCTCGGTCATCGTCGTTCCTCCGGGATCCATCGACCCCTCATGTGTCCAACAGGTCTACGAGCTCTTTGCAGGTTTTGCGGATCCGGCCCGCCACGAAGAGATCCTTGGCTACGGTCCGGATCAGCTCCACCACCGGCGGCGACGGGGCCTTGATCAGAGCCCGGAGAATCTGGATCGCCAGCTCCTGATCCTCTTCGCTGACGATTCCCCTCCGCTGCACCAGCTCCTGAAGCTTCTGGACTCCCTTGGGCCCGCTGGCGTCGACGAAGATCTTCACCAGCTCTGATACCTCGTCCTCGGGCCGCTCCCTCAACGCGGGGGTGAACATCGGCTCCAGCACCCGATACACGTGCTGCGGGGCGGCCTCGGCCAGGCTCTCCACCGCCGTGACGCGAAGCCGAGAGTGAGAAACCGTCACCAGGGGCACCAGCACGTCCCGGATCTCCGTGGCCTCCGTCCAGGTCCCCCGGAGCGCCCGCAGCATCTGCACCTTCACCGGCGGAGCCAAGTTCTCTTGCAAAAGCTCTACCATGATCGGTCGAGATCGGGGCATGGTCTTCACCAGGATCTCCACCAGCGGCCCGGTCTTCTCCGACGGGAGCTTCGGAATGGTCTCCTGCAAGAACGACACATCCCGCTTGGCCCGCTCCCGAATGTACCGCAGGACATCATCGGCGGACTCGTCGTCGATCTCCCACCCCATCAACTCCACCAGTCCAGCCGACGCCTCCTCTAGGTTCATCGCGTTGAACATCTGCAAGATCGCCCGCCGCGGACCCTTCTCCGACGACCCCACCTGCTTGACCAACATCGAGATCCGTCGCGGCGAGAAGCACTCCTTGACGGTCTCCTTGAGCTCACCGGCCACCTCGGGCTGAAACTTATCTCGCCAGTGGTGGATCAACTTCAGAAATGACAGCGCCTCCCAGGGCTCCATCGTCTCTAAGAGAGCCCCCATCACGTTGCCGATCTGCCGCACCGCCCCGCGGCGCAGCTTTCGCTTCGGCCTGGCACCCAACAACGCCGAGAGCACTTCACCCTGCCGATGCTCCAGCTCGTTGTGCTCCGTAAACCCCTTCTTCAGAAGGAGCAGGTGCCTTTGGGCCTCGTCGCTCAAGTCCAGGAACTGCCGCGACCCGACCTCTACCTTCAGGTGCCGCTGGGACCGCTTCTCCAGCCGGACCTCAAAGTCGGCGTCGAAGTTCTCTTTCTCGCTAAACTCCTCATCGAGCTCCTTATCAAAGGCCTCGCCGAAGAGCTCATCGATCATCTCCTGCTCTTCCCGGGTGTCCCGGTTGCGCATGTCCATGTCCAGGCCGGCCAACTGCGCCAGGGACTCATCGATCGCGTCCCACGAGACAAACCGAAACCCGGCCTCGAAGAGCAGCGTCACCGCGTCCTTCTCGAAGGTCCGTTGGTCCACCAGCTCGTTCAGGACCTCCACGAACCGCTGCAGCTCCGCGCCGTCCACCCCGGCCAGAATATGCAAGAGGTACACCCCGTCCCGACTCAAGGCGAAACAGTAGTCCTTGGGTTCCTGGGTCTCCCACACCGCCTGGCCCGAACCATAGAGGTCCATCCAGTGGGGATGGACCTGCACGGTCAGCCGGTCCGTGACCTCGAAGAACTCATAGAAGGCATCCTTCAACGCCTTCACCGCCCCCTCCACTGTCGGGTGACCGGGGGGATAACTCGCCATCAGCGTCGAGACCCTCTCGATCTGAGAGAAACATCGCCGCGCCAGACGAAGCTCCTCCTTCATCTCCGGCGTCAACACCTCCGACGACTGCTCCAGCCCCTGGGGACTTCCTTCCATCCTGGGCTCCTCTGTGGTGACCTTCCCCGCTCTCACGAGTGAGCATGGTACCCCCGGTCCCGGCTCGGGTAAAGCCGGGGTACGCTCTTGCTTTACCCCCTTCTGGCTTTTCTGCTATACGAGAAACAACAGTTGCGTCCCGGCGTTTTTGGTGGAGTCACCCCATGGCCCTGAAGGTCTGTTCCGTCTGCGAAAAACAGTTCCTGGTGAAGTTTCGCTACCAGATCCAGACCGGAGATGGAGGCGTCCAATACTTCTGCAGTCAGCAGTGCCGCCAACAGGCCAGCGCCGACCGCGGTGAGGTCCAATGCTCGGCCTGTGGCACGGAGTTCACCCCGACCTACGCCTTCCAACAGGCCGACCAGGGTGGCGCCCGGGTCTATTACTGCTCCATGGAGTGCCGGCAACCCTCGGTCCAGGAGTTCCGGCAGCGCCACGTCCACGATCAAGCCGGTCCCATGCGGATCGCGATCCTTAACCAGAAGGGTGGCACCGGAAAGACCACCACCACGGTGTCCCTCGGCGCTGGGCTCGCCCGAGCGGGCT
>SKON01000276.1 GCA_007120035.1 Myxococcales bacterium | reverse complement strand
GTGGGCAGGGCTCCGCTGGGGTCATGACCCCGCTCCGCCTGAGATATTCTCCACATAGTCGCCCACTTGAGAACCAACCCGGTGCGGAGTTCGACGGAGCAGGAGAGAGCGCGGGGCCTGGTTCGGAACGACTCCGTTCTCCGAGACATCTCCGGCGGAGCGGGGTCATGACCCCAGCGGAGCCCTGCCCACTCTAGCCCCCGGTTTCAACCGGGTGGACCGTGGGAGCCCTGAACTATGCCTGGAAATGACCCGCCGCGAACCTCGACGCTCCGATGTCCTTGGCCGCCAACCCCCGACGCTCCGATGTCCTTGGCCGCCAACCCCGACGTCCCGGTGTCCAAGGTCCGTCGCGGCCTGCGGGCCAACCGATCAACTTGGATCCCCCCCCCGCCAGGGGCGCGGTTCTGAAACGTCGGGAAAGCTGATGCGGTACAACGAAGCCTCCCCCCCCGCGAGCCCCTGCCTGACCAGAAGGCCCGGGGCAGGCTTCGTCGAGCGCCTGGGCGGCGCCAGCGAACCCACACACCACGAGTCGCATTTTCCCCCCAACCGTGCATAATACCCTCCAGGGTCCTCCACAAGGAACACGCCGTGATCGCAGGGAAGTACAGAATCGGTCGAAAACTCGCCAGCGGTGGCATGGCCACCGTCTTCCGAGGCGTCTACCGCCCCACGGGGATGCCCGTGGCCATCAAGGTCCTCAACTCCGACTCCTCCGACGACGAGGTCCTGGCCTACCGGTTCCAGCAGGAAGCCCGCATCCAGAACATCCTCGGCCGCCACCACCCGGCCATCGTCACCTGCTACGAACCCATCGAGGTTGACGGCCGCCCGGCCATGGTCCTGGAGTACGTCCCCGGCCAGGCCCTCTCAGACATCCTCGACGATGACGAACTTTTCTCCCCTGCCGAGGCCATCGACATCGCCGTGCAGGTCTTGAGCGCCCTGGCCTACGCCCACCACCACGGCGTGATCCACCGGGATATCAAGAGCGACAACATCCTCCTGACCCCCGAAGGCCAGGTCAAGATCGCCGACTTCGGCGTCGCTCGGGCCGAGATCGGCGCCGCCCACCACCGCCTCACCGAGGCGAGGGACCTGGTGGGCACCATCGTCTACATGGCTCCCGAGCAGCTCACCAGCCCTCGCACCGTCGACCATCGCGCCGATCTCTACAGCCTGGGCATCACCCTCTACGAGCTCGTCACCGGCGAAGTCCCCTTCGATGGTGAGGAGGGCTACCCGTTGATGAAGCGCATCGAGATGGAGGAGCCCGCCGACCCCCGCACCCTGGAAGCCGACCTCCCCTCCTGCCTGGCGGAGATCATCCTCCGGGCCATCCACAAAGAGCCCGACGACCGCTACTACTCCGCCCCAGAGATGACCGCCGCCCTCCTGCGATGCCGGGAAGAGCTCACCGAAGAAGGCCCTCGTCGCAGCAATGTCCCGCCCATCGGCGACCCCGGCGGCTTCCAACCCTCCGAGCCCCAACCGCTCCCGGAGCCCCGCTCCTTCGGTTGGCTCGAAGATCTCTCCGGCCGCCTCGTCCCGGGCAGGATCTTGATCCGCCGCGCCGGGATGAAACTCGGGCGCCACCCCGATCGTTGTGATATCGTCATCCCTGACGAGACCGTCGCCCTCGAGCACGCACTGGTCCTCCCCCTGGAGTCCGGCGAGGTCCTCCTCATCGACCTCAACACCGACCCGGGCACTACCCTGGGAGATGACCCCGTGACCCGACGACCTCTCGTCTCCGAGGACGAGTTTGTCCTCGCCGGCCGGTGGTCCTTCCGGTTCTGTCGATAACGCGTTTCCCGTCCTCGGAAAGCCCATGTTTCACTCCTCCCCCAGACTCGCGATCCTCACCAGCGGCGGCCCCGCGCCGGGCATCAACTCCGTGATCAACGCCGCCACCTTGGAGGCCATCAACCTCGGCTGGGAGGTCTACGGCGTGCGGCGCGGCTTCGGGGGTCTCCTAGAAGACGACTTCGTTCGCCTCACCGTCGAAGACGTCGCCTGGATCTACTACGACGGTGGCTCCATCCTCGGCATGTCCCGGGCCCACCCCGCCCCTCAGGGCGACCTCCGCCCCGCCGTGGAGATCCTGGAGCGACGGGGCATCGACTTCCTGATGACCATCGGCGGCGACGGCACGGCCTCCGGCTCCTACGCCATCAGCCAGGAACTCGGTGACTCCATTCGCACCGTTCACGTCCCCAAGACCATCGACAACGACCTCCCCTTGCCTCAGGGCGTCCACAGCTTCGGGTACACCACGGCCCGCTCCCTCGGCGTTCAGATGGTCCAGAACCTGATGCGCGATGCCCAGACCTGTGATCGGTGGTATCTGGTCGTCACCATGGGCCGACAGGCCGGCCACATCGCCCTGGGGATCGGAAAGGCCGCCGGGGCCAGCGTCACCCTGATCCCCGAGGAGTTCCCTTCGGAGCGGGCGAGCCTGAAGCGATACGCCGACATCCTCGACGGATCGGTCCTCAAAAGCCTCGCCCACGGCCGCCGGTGGGGCGTCGCCATCCTCGCCGAAGGCCTGGCCGATCGCCTCCCCGAGGAGGAACTCGAGCAATTCTCCGCCCTGAAGCGGGACAGCCAGGGTCGGATCCGCCTCTCCAACCTGGAGCTCGGCGTCCTCCTCAGCGACGAGCTCAACCGCCGCACCCGAGACCGCGGCATCCAGACCAGCTTCAACGAAATCAAGCTCGGCTACGAGCTCCGGTGCGCCCGCCCCGTCCCCTCCGACATGGAGTACACCCGAGACCTCGGCTACGCCGCCACTCGGTTCCTCGCCGAAGGAGGGTCTGAGGCCATGGTGATCATCGATCGGGGGCGTCGTTGCTTCATCCCCTTCGCCGAAATGCGCGATCCCGACACGGGCCGTACCCGGGTTCGCCTCGTCGACACCTCTGCCGAGAGCTATCTCGTCGCCCGCCGGTATATGCGCCGCCTCACGGCATCGGACTTCCAGGATCCCGTCGAGCTCAAACGCCTGGCCACCACTGCCGGCCTCTCTCGCCAGGACTTCATCGACCACTTCTCCTACCTTGTCGCCGAAGAGCCCGACTCCTTCGCCTGGCGCCCCGAGGTCCGGGACGCCATCCCCCAGATCTGAGAATCTTGTAGCTTTCGGTTTCGGTCCCTATACTAGTCTCTGGGCTTCGGCCCATCGACGGGGTTCAGAGCACACTTTTTGACAGCGAGGCTGGCCGTGGGAAACCAAAAATTCGCAAGTGATGATGACGCTGGAGATCTCCTCGCAGGGATCCTCGATCAGACCGCCATCGAGGCCGAGGCCGAACAGCGCCGCATTGAGGAAGAACTCAAGGCCCGCGAAGAAGAAGAGCGCCGCAAGAAGGAAGAAGAGGAGCGCCGCAAGCGCGAGGAAGCCGAAGCTCGCCTCGCCGCCGAGAAAGACCGCCTCAAAGAGGTCGAGAAGCGGCGCACCCAGAAGCTGGAAGCCATCCGCATCGAGGAACTCAAAGAGAGCGGCCAGTGGGTCCCCCCGGAAGAGGAGAAGGAGGAGGAAGAGGAAGAGCGTCAGGCTCCTCCCGCCGCCGCCGTCCAGCCTCCCCAACCGGCTGCTCGGACCACTCCCCAGCCGGTGGCTACCCCCGAGCCCCCTCCCAAGTCCAACACGGGTCTGATCGTCGGCCTCGCCGCCCTGGTCGCCATGGTCGCCGCCGCCGCGATCGTTGTCTTCGTGGTCCTCCCTGACGGCTACGAGGTCGACAGCACCACCTTCGCCAAGGCCACCTACTCACCGGCTCAGAAAGAAGCATCCCTGGTGGAGCTCGGCTTCGCACCCATCCCGGAACGAGAGGAAGCCCGACCCACCCGCACCACTCGCACCACTCGCACCACTCGCTCCGGCGGTGGAGGGCAGCGCTCCTCAGCTAGCTCCGGCAGCTCCAGCTCCGGTAGCTCCGGTAGCTCCGGCAGCTCTAGCCCGGCCCTTCAGCTCGACCTGGATACCGACCCCTTCAGCGGCGGCGGGTTCTGAACCCATCTTCTGTTGAACCGCGAGCCCGCCGGCCTCCCCTGGAGCCTGCGGGCTCGCGACTTTTGACCACCTCCGCCATGGCCACCTTCCACAGCGACAACGCCGGCGAGCCCGAACCGGTCCGGCTCACCCACGCCGATCGCCTCCCTCTCGAAGAGTTCCTCCGGGGGAAACTGGAAGTCAACCTCTTCGCCCTCTCCTGGCTCCAGAATCACGGCGTCGAGAACAGCGACCACCAGAACTTCGCCTTTTGGGCCTGCCGAGATCACCAGAGGAAGATCCAGGCCGTGGCCTTAAACCTCTCGGAGCGCCTCCTCCTCCTGGACGCCCGCACCACCCGCTCCGCACGGATCCTGGGCCACTTCTTCCGCGATCGAGGACAGCGCTTTCTACACATTGTCGGCGTCTCCACCGGCGTCTCCCCCTTCTGGCAAGCCTACTCCCACGCCGGGCCCGACCCCCCTCAGGCCCGCCTGATCCAGCATCAGAAGCTCTTCACCCTCCGCCCCGAGCAACTTCGCTCCCGGGCCCGACCCGCCACCGGACTTCGCCGAGCCGAGATCTCCGAACTCGACGCGGTCTTCCTCGCCAGCGCCCGCATGCACTTGGAGGAGACCCTTGAAGACCCTCTGGAGCGCAACGCCGAGGCGTTCCGCCGTCATGTCCGATTCCGCATCACCCACGGCCGATCCTTTGTGTGGTTCGACGACCGACAGCGCCTCAAGTTCAAGGCCGACCTCTCCTCCCGCTCCGCCTGGGGGGTTCAGCTTTCTGGTGTCTACACAGCCCCCTCGTTCCGCGGACGCGGCGTGGCTACGGCAGCCCTCAGCGACCTCGCCGCCCTCCTCTTCGACGAGGGAGTTCCCCTGATCACCCTCTACGTCAACGAAACCAACGCTCCGGCCATACGGGTCTATCGCCGCCTGGGGTTCGTCTTTCGTCGCCACTACCAGACCATCTTCTTGGCTGATTGAACCCCGTTCCAAGAGCGAGTACTCTGGCCGGAGTGTTGGCCGCTTTGGAAAGACAGGAAGTGATGGCCACGGAGCCCCTCAAAGATATCGAACCCGCCCCCCTGCCGGTAGCCCTCCGCTCCGCCCAGTGGGTTCGCTCCAACCGATCTCGACTCTTGAAGTTCGGCACCGTCGGGGTCCTCGGCGTCGGGGTGAACCTCGTCGTCTTCAACGCCGTCATGGTCCTCCTTGGTCCCCTGTGGACCCTCCCGGGGCTCTTCGTGGTGGCCAACGCCTGGGGCTTCATCGTCAGCGTCTTCACCAACTTCCTCCTCAACGACGGCTGGACCTGGGGCGACCGTGAGAAGGGCGGCCGGGCCCAGTGGTTTCGGCGCCTCGCCAAGTACTACATCACCGCCTCTAGTGGCGGCCTCGTTCAGGTGGTCACCGCCTGGGTCACCCTGACCTTCTTCTGGTCTCACTTCGACTGGACCGCCCTGGGCTACCCTCTGACCCCATCGCTGGCAGTCCTCACCGGGATTGGCTGCGGCATGTTCATCAACTTCTCCTTGAGCCACCTCTGGGCCTTCCGTGACGCCCCCTCCCCCACGGAGGACCTGTCGTCATGACTCGCCACCTCCTCCTCGCCAGCCTCGGCGTCCTCCTCGTCCTCTTCGCCACGACCGCCTGCCAGACCGCCTCTTCTCCCTCGGAGCGCCCCGCCGACGAGGTCATTGGCCGTCCCCCGCCGCCGGAGGAAGACGACCCCTTCTTCGCCCGGGCCCTCCCGGCCGAGGCCGTGCCCGCCGAGCCCACCGGCCAGATCGGCCGCCCCTCCCCTCCCCCGGATCCCATCGAGCCCGAGGAGCCGCCCGTCGACGAGCGCCCCGTCGAAGAACCGCCCGTCGAAGAACTACCGGTCTCTGATGGCCCCCGGGAAGCTTGCTTTTCCTGTGTCCGTATCTGCCCCATCACCAATGGCGAACCCGACTGCGGACCCGACACAGACGACCTGATCTGCGGTTGGGGCACTCACTCCGACCTCGAGCAAGCCCAGCTCTCCGCCGAAGCCCACTGCAACGCCACCCTCGACATGGCCCGAGAGCTCCCTACCTACTCCGAGATCACCGGCCGGTGTCCTCCCGCCACCTGCCGATAGTCGTTAGTCCACCAGGTACTCCACGGGCCCTTCCATCGCCAGGTGAGGCGCGCAGCGATACCTGGCGATCCCGGCCTGAAACTCCTCGCTCACCGTAAACCGCATCACCGATTCCTGGTGATCCCACTGGATCGACGACTCGCCCTCCAAGGCCCCCGTCGACCCCTGGGCGAGCTGCACCGTCTGATCCGCCGCCCGGAACTCGAAGGGGTGCGCGTTGGTCACGGTGTTCACCAGCTCGTACCGCCACTCCGGCCGCAGGTTGAACCGGATGTCGTTGGAGCTCTCGGGATCGTCATCCACGGCCTCCGAAAAATGGGCCGGCTCGATCCCCACCAGGGTGTACGCCAGGGACCCCTGCGACGCGATGCTGATCCGAATGTCCGGCGTCCCCTCTCCCGCCGTCACCGTGATCGTCTCCTCCACCACATCCCCCTCGACCTCTACCGCCTGGGCCTCTTCGATATCAAAGCTCCCCCCACCCTCAAAGAGCGTCACGCAGACCTCAGCCGCGCTCCCCCGAGACGCCGCCGGCTCCATCAACGGGACCTCCAGGTCCTCACCACCCATCTTCGGGATCTCCAGCGCCCCCAGCACACCGCCGGGGCTCTCACATGACCCATCCCGCACAGCCAGATAGCCCTCTTCCTGCCCCGACAGGCTCTCCACCACCACCACCGTCGTCAGCTCCAGATCTTGGTCCGCCACCAACAACATCGGCACCTGAGGCTGCTGGTTCTGGTTTTGGTTCGTCTGGTTTTGGTTCTGGTTCGTCTGGTTTTGGTTCTGGTTCGTCTGGTTTTGGTTCTGGTTCGTCTGGTTTTGGTTATCACCATTGGGATCATCGGGCCCACAACCAACCGCGAACACCAAACACAGGCCCCATCCAAAAATACGTCGCATCTTCTTTCTCCAAGAAATAACACGTCTGGCACCAACCGATCCTGCCCCCCGGAGAGAGGACCATAATCCGAGAGCTCGATCAACTAGACGATTCGCGGCGTCCAGGTTGGCGACGGGGTTGGCGTCCGGGCGGCGAACACGACCTCAACCCACCGCGCACCCCGATGGAAACAGCGAAGAAACTTCGCTACCATCATTCCGAGACCTTCACCCCCACCGAGACGATCATGCGCCCACTCGCCATCCCAACCATCCTCGCGGACCAAGACTGCCGCTCCGAAGGACAATGGTCCGCCACGGGCCCCGTCGAAGGCCACGAGCTCCTCCACCTGGCCGCGCAAATCCACGCCGATGACATGGCCGACAACGACTTCTTCAACCACACCGGCTCAGATGGCTCCAGCTTCTCCCAACGCATCTACGATACGGGCTACAATGGCTCCCCCATGGCCGAGAACATCGCCGCTGGCGGCACCGACCCGGCGAGCATCGTGGACCGATGGCTCGACTCCGACGGACATTGCCGCAACCTGATGATCCCTACGGCCACAGAGATCGGCGTCGGCTTCACCTACGGGGGCAACTGGGGGACCCTCTGGGTACTAAAGGTGGCTCGGGGCTCCTGAAGCTCTCACACCAGGAGCAACATCGGCCGCTCCAGATACCGCTGCAGCTCCTGAAGGAACTCCGCCCCCACGGCTCCATCGACCACCCGGTGGTCGCAGGCCAGGCTCACCTTCATCCGCACCCCGATCGCCAGCTCGTCGCCGACCACCACGGGCACCTTCTGCACGGCACCGCAGGCCAGGATCGCGGCGTCCGGCGGGTTGATCACCGCCATGAAGTCATCGATCCCGTACATCCCGAGGTTGCTGATTGAGAACGTATGAGAGCTGTATTCCTCGGGCTTCAGCCTCTTCTCCCGAGCCCGGCCGGCGAGCTCTTGGATCTCTTCGGCGATAGTGCTGAGGCTCTTCTCGTCGGCCCGTCGGATCGTCGGCGTGATCAGCCCATCCTCCACGGCCACGGCCACCCCGATATTCACCTCGCTGAATCGGATCACCCCGTCGCCGGTGAACGCCGCATTCATCGCCGGATAAGCGGCCAGCGCCGCCGCCGCGGCCTTCACGATCAGATCGTTCACCGAGACCTTTGGCCCTCCCTTCTCCTGAAGGTGAGCGTTGATCTCCTTGCGAGCTTCCATGGCCTTCGCCATGTCGATCTCTTTGGTCAGGTAGAAATGAGGCGTGCTCTGCCACACTTCCACCAACCGCCGGCTGATCGCCTTGCGCATCTGCGACAGGGGGGTCACCTCGCCAGGGACCAGGCTCACGTCCGCCACGGTCTCCAGCTGAGCAGCCGGACGGGCCACCGTCTCAGGCTTGGCCTCTTCCACGTCTCGCTTGATGATCCGCCCTCCCGGGCCGGACCCCTGCAGACTCCCCAGGTCGAGCCCCTTCTCTTCGGCGATCCGCCGCGCCAGAGGGCTCGCCTTCACCCGGCCGCCCTCCCGCGATACGGGCTCCGCCGACGGCTTCGCCGGCCTTTCCGCATCAGCCGCATCAGCCGCATCAGCCTCGTCAGCCTCGTCAGCCTCGTCAGCCTCGTCAGCCTCGTCAGCCTCGTTCGACTCTTTCGGAGCCGCAGCCTCCCCCGATCCCCCGGCGCTCTCCAGGAGATCCGAGATATCCTCCCCCTCCTCGCCAATGATCGCCAGCGCCTGGCCCACGGTCACGGTCTGCCCTGGCTCCGCCAGGAGCTTCAGCACCGTCCCCGAGAAGAAGGACTCCATCTCCATCGTGGCCTTGTCGGTCTCCACGTCGGCCAGGATCTCTCCCTCCTCGATGGTCTCCCCCTCACTCTTATGCCACTCCACGAGAGTCCCCTCTTCCATGGTCGGACTGAGGGCCAACATTTCCATCACTTCAGCCATGATCGCCTCGGCGGATCAGATAGGTATTCACACAGTTCTTCAGAGGTAGCAGGCCTTCTTCACCGCCTCGGCCACCCGCTCCACAGAGGGCAGCGACAGGGGCTCCAGGTTGAAGGCGTAGGGCATGGGCACGTCCCGCTGGTTCACCCGCCCCACCGGGGCGTCCAGCCAGTCAAAGAGGTCTCGGGCCACGAAGTCGGCTACCGACGCCCCCACGGACGCCCAGGGCCAGGCCTCCTCCACGACCACCACCCGGTTCGTCTTCTTCACGGACTCCCGGATCAAGTCCTTGTCCAGGGGCCGCAGGGTCCGCAGGTCCAGGACCTCCACGTCCACCCCATCGGAGTTCTTCAGCTCCTCGGCGGCATCCATCACGGTATGCACCATCCGACTCCAGGTGATCACCGTGCAGTCTCCCCCTTCCCGCTTGATCTCCCCCTTGCCCATAGGGATCAGATACTCTTCCTCGGGCACCTCCCCCTTGTACCCGTATAGCACCTCGGACTCGATGAAGATCACCGGATCGGGATCCCGAATCGCTGTCTTCAGCATCCCCTTAGCGTCCTTCGGGGTCGCCGGCATCATCACCTTCAGCCCCGGCACGTGCGCGTAGTGCGCCTCCAACGACTGGGAGTGCTGCGCCGCCAGGGATCCCCCGGCTCCACCGGCCCCTCGAATCACGATCGGGCACGAGAGCTGCCCGTTGGACATATACCGAGCCTTCGCGGCGTGATTCACCACCTGATCCAGAGCCAGGATCGCGAAGTTGAAGGTCATCATCTCGATCACGGGCTTCAACCCGGCCAGGGCCGCCCCCACCCCCAGACCGGCGAACCCGAGCTCCACAATCGGCGTGTCGATCACCCGCCGGGGCCCGAATTGATCCAATAACCCTTTGCTGACCTTGTAGGCGCCGTTGTACTCGGCCACCTCTTCACCCATCAGGAACACGTCGGGATCGCGCTCCATCTCTTCGGCCAGGGCTTCGTTCAGCGCGTCTCGAAAGGCAATCTCTCGCATGACCTTCTCGTCTTCGTTTCGGGGATCTACTCAGTCAATATCTCAGTCGATATCGGCGTTCCATTCCACATACACGTCGGCGGTCAACGCGCTCGGGTCGGGCTGATCCGACTCGTCGGCAAAGGCCACACACTCCTTGACCAGCTCCTCCATCTCGTCGTCGATGGCGTCCACCTCCTCCTGAGTCGCCATCCCTTCGGCGATCATCCAGTTGGACAGCCGCACGATTGGATCTTTCAGGTCCTTGACCTCGTCCACCTCTTCCCGGGTCCGGTAGGTCGCCGGGTCGGTCATGGAGTGGCCGTAGTACCGGTAGGTGTGGATATCCATCCAAGTGGGCCCTTCCCCTGCCACGGCTCGATCCCGAGCCCGCTTCACCGCATCATACACGGCGAACACATCCTGCCCGTCTACGGTCTCGGCGGCCATGTCGTAGGCGAGCGCCTTCTTCTCCAGATCCGTCACGGCGCTCACCCGTTCCAAAGCCGTCCCCATGGCGTATTCGTTATTCTCCACGATCGCGATCAGCGGCAGCCCCCACACCTGGGCCATGTTCAACGTCTCATGGACGATCCCCTGATGGACCGCGCCGTCGCCGAGGTACGCGATGCACACCGCCTCCTCTTCGCGATACTTCGCCGCAAACGCCATCCCGTTGCCCAGGGCGATCTGGCCACCGACGATGCCCCACCCCCCCATGAACCGACGCTCCACGTCATAGAGGTGCATGGAGCCCCCTTTGCCTCCGGCGCATCCTGTCACCTTCCCGAAGAGCTCGGCCATCACCGCCTTCGGCTCCATCCCCCGGGCCAGGGCGTGGCCGTGCTCCCGGTAGTGGCTCACGATGTAGTCCTCCATCGTCGCCGCCGACAAAGAGCCCACCGCCACGGCCTCCTGGCCGGAATAGAGGTGACAGAACCCCTGTATCTTTCGCCGCTGGTAAGCCCGGCCGGCGTGATGCTCGAATCGCCGCAAGAGCACCATCGTCCGGAGCATTTCCAAGATCCTCTCATCGCCCAGTTCCTCACGAGCTGTCGCCGCGAGTTCACCATCCAATTCCTGGGCCTGCACCGTCGTCTCAGTATCCGCCATTTTCCATCCTGTAGATCATCAGGTAGGTTCCACAAATGGACCCTCGGTGTAGTCCTCTCTCGTGGGGTCGTCAAGAACGTCTCCCCGATCCCAACCCCCGAATCCCATGGCTGACGAGTTCCCCGCAGAGCCTTCCGTCCACGGCGTGGACCCCGAGCTGATGAGCCTGACCCGCGATCAGTGGTTCATCGACGATGACGACCAGGCACCCGCCCCCGAACCGGCGGCCCTCTCTCCCTGGATGATCCCCCTCTCCGCCTATGTCGCCGGTCCCCTGATCACCGCTCTGGTCACCCTCTTTACCGACGGACGCCCCCCCAGGGCCAACCAGGGCATCGCCCTCTTCGCCATCGGCGCACTCGGGTGGCTCGCCAACTACGGCCTTCACCAGGTCGCCACGGCGCCGCCCCTCACAGGGACCGTCCTCCACATCACCCTGGGCGTCGTCTTTCTACTTCTGTACCGATTCTGGATCCGGGGGCCCACGTCCATCGACACCCGCGGCCTTCAGCAGACCGCCGGCCTGATCTTCGCTCTCTTCGTACTCCTGGCCGTAGCCCGCGACACAGACCTCTGGTTCTGGCTGGGGCGAGCCTGACCTGATCACTCCGCCTTCGCCTTCGCCGACCCTCGGACCAGGTAGAGGGGACAGGGAGTCCGGCGCAGCAACCGCTCCGCCGTATTGCCCAGGAAGAGCCTCGACCACCCTCGTCGCCCGTGGGTTCCCATCACCAAAAGATCCACCCCTTCCCGCTCCACATACTCCCGCAGCATCGGCGCCGGCGAGCCCGTCAACACCTCCACCACCACGTCCTGACCCTCGATCCCCTCTTCGGCCAGGATCTTCGTGATCTGCCCGTGTCGCTCCTTCAAAAGCTCCTGCAGGCTCGGCATCGTCGATGTCACCGTGGCCTCGAAGGCCGTCACCTCGGGCAACACCACCCCGTGAAGCACATGGAGGGTCGCGCCCACTTGCTCGGCCATCCCATAGGCATGCCGAAGGGCGTCCCGGCTGGCCGCCGAGAAGTCCATCGCCACAGCGATCTTCTCCCAGGCGCCGGGATCCAACTCCTCTGCCGGCGGCACCAGGATCGCCGCGTCCTTCAGCCTCCGCACCAGCCGGTGGGCCGTGCTCCCCAGGAAGAACTGCTGCAGCCGGTTCTTCCCCCGGGTTCCGCACACGAAGAGGACTTCCTCGTACTCGTCAGCCACCTCGAGCAGCTCATCGATGGGATTGCCCAGGAGTACCTTCACCTGCAGGCCCTGGTGTTCCTCTTCGGAGAGGACTTCTTGGACCATCGCCTCCAGCTCCTGGCGAGCCTCCATCCGAGCCGAGCGCTCCAGGTCCTCCGGTGACTCCACAAGCACCCGCCAGGCGTTGTCATCGGCCGCTAGATCCACCACGTGGACCAGCACCACCTCCTCGTCGCGAAGCTTCCCCAGCCGCACCCCCAGGCGAAGCGCGCCCCGGGAGTTCTCCGAAAAATCCGTACCGATCAAGATGGTCACGCTCTACCTCCAGGGATTCAGGGCCTTGAGTCTTGCGACCCAGGGTATGCACGGCGGGCACTCAGAAAACACCCAGCGTCGACTCCGTCGCGTCATCGCCGAACATGATCAGCTCGATCTCATAGGCCTCGCTCTCATCGTGGCGATCCTGATGGCGTAGCTTCACCAGATCCCCGGGCACGGCCCCTTCGGCCACCCACCAGGTCGTCTGGACGCCTTCGCTCCGACCAGAGTCCCGATACCGCACGGTCTGGAAGGTCCCGGCCTTGACGGTGAGTTCTTCTTCTCCGTCTCGCATCCCCTCCAGGCTCTCCGGTGTCAGCCGCCGTGGCTCCACCCGCCACTGCTCGGCGTCCTCCTCGGTGATCGCTACCTCCTCGGGCTCCTCGGAGTCCGGGTACTGTACCCGCAGGCGCCGCACATACCGGGTGCCGTCTTCCTCTACCTCGAAGAGCCCCTCCATGATCACATGGAACTCATCGCCGTCAACGTTCTCCGCGTAGGACTCCAGCCGCCACCACTCCTTGCCGTCCTCTTCCCGGCGCAAAAAGGCCTTCTCCATCACCTGGCCGTACTCGGAGTCCTCGGACTCCCACACCGTATACTGCCCGGGCTCAAACTCGCTGAGCTCCGTGTAGTACGGCCCTTGATAGAAGAGCAGCTCCATCAGCCCCAGGGTGTAGGCCCGGATCAACCGCGGCCCCAGCTCTCCCAGGATCGCCCCGGCCACCTCATCGCTGATCCGCTGACTGATCCGCTGCTCCGTGGTCGACACCGCCGTATTCATCACGTTGCCGATCACCCGATTGCACCCCATCACCGACAGGGCCACCAAGGCCACCACCACAACTCCTGCCCATTTCTTCATCATCTTCTTCTCCCTTACCCGCACCGGCATTACGCCACGGTCACATCCTCACAGAGATATACGTCCTGCACGGCGTGGAGGATCTCCACCCCTTCGGCCCGAGGCCGCTGGAAGGCTTTCCGCCCCAGAATCAGCCCCATCCCACCGGCTCGCTTGTTGATCACCGCCGTCTGCACCGCCGCCTGCAGGTCATTATCGCCGCTGGCGCCGCCGCTGTTGATCAGCCCCGCACGGCCCATGTAGCAGTTGGCCACCTGGTACCGCACCAGATCGATGGGATGATCCGTGGTCAGCTCGTCGTAGACCTTCTCGTGGGTCCGCCCAAAGGCCTTTCCACCGGGCTCTTTCACCGCCCGATACCCACCGTTTCCGGAGGCCATCTTCTGCTTGATGATATCCGCCTGGATCGTCACCCCCAGGTGGTTGGCCTGCCCCGTTAGATCCGCCGACCCGTGGTAGTCCTGCCCGTCCACCTTGAACGCCCCGTTGCGGGTATAACACCACAGGATCGTCGCCATCCCCAGCTCGTGGGCATAGGCGAAGGCCCGGGCGATCTCTGTGAGCTGCCGGTTCGACTCCGGCGACCCGAAGTAGATCGTCGCCCCCACGGCCACAGCCCCCATATCGAAGGCCCGATCCAGGGTCCCGAAGAGGATCTGATCGTAGTCGTTCGGATAGGACAGAAGCTCGTTGTGGTTGATCTTCACCACGAAAGGGATCCGGTGGGCATACTTCCGGGCCACCGACCCCAGCACCCCGAAGGTCGACGCCACAGCGTTACAACCCCCTTCCAGCGCCAGCTCCACGATCGCTTCCGGGTCGAAGTAGTCCGGGTTCGGGGCGAAGGACGCCCCGGCCGAGTGCTCGATCCCCTGATCCACAGGCAGGATCGACAAGAACCCGGTCCCGGACAGGCGACCCGTCCCGTAGAGACTCTGCAGGCTCCGCAGCACCCGGGGCGACCGATCGCTGGGCCCGAACACCCGATCCACGAAGTCTGGTCCCGGCAGATGCAGTCGCTCTTTCGGGATCGCCGTGGCCTTATACCCCAGCAGATCCTCGGCCTGACCTCCCAACTTCTCCGCAATCGCTTCAATCGTCGTTGTCATCTTCATCCTCCCTCGATTCTCAGTTCATTCCACGATGGTCAACCACTCGGGATGAGCTGTGTCCTTCCCCTTGACCGTATTGAAATACGCCTGCTGCAGCTCCTTTGTGATCGGTCCCGGTCTCCCCGTCCCGATCTGCCGGTCGTCGACCTCCCGCACCGGCGTGATCTCGGCGGCCGTCCCGGTCATGAAGATCTCATCGGCGGTGTACAAGAAGTCCCTCGTAAACCGCTGCTCCACCACCTCGTAGCCCCGATCTCGGGCCAGGGTCGCTATCGTATCTCGGGTGATCCCACCCAAAATCGACGCCCCGAGAGGCGTGGTCACCAGCTTCCCGTCATAGATCACGAAGAGATTCTCCCCCGACGCCTCCGAGATATACCCCTCGGTGTCGAGCATGATCGCCTCCTGGTAGCCGGCCTTCATCACCTCCCGCTTGGCCAGGATGCTGTTGACGTACTGCCCGTTGATCTTGCCCTTGACCATCGACGCGTTGACGTGGTGTCGGTTGAAGCTCGCCACCTTGGCTCGGATCCCGTGGTTCAGGCCCTCTTCTCCGAGGTACGCCCCCCACGCCCAGGTGATGATCGCCACCCGCACGTCGTTGCTCAACGCGCTCAGGCCCATCTCCCCGTGACCCAAAAACACCACGGGACGGATGTAGCAATCGGAGAATTGGTTGGCCCGGATCGTCAACAGACAGGCCTCCTCCAGCTCGGCCTGGCTGAACGGGCAGTCAAGGGTCGCGATCTTACAAGTGTCCAGCATCCGCCGGATATGGGCGCCCAGCCGAAACACCGCCGCTCGCCCATCCTCCTGCTCGTAGCATCGGATCCCTTCAAAGGCCCCCAGGCCGTAATGAAGGGTGTGGGTCAACACATGGATCGTCGCGTCTTCATAGTCGACGAGCTCTCCATCCATCCAGATCTTATCGGTCTCAATAGCCACTCTTCCTCCTCGTTTTCGGAGACCCCGCGGGGCTGCGGTTTGCGAATCTGAACCCCACCGGCTCAATGGCAATTTCTTCTCTCCTTTCCGGAGGTCAGGGCTACCACATCTGGCCTCACCCCAACAAGGTCGACTCCCAGGCTCTCTGCACCCGCCGCCGAACCTCCATAAACTCTCGCCGGAACGCCTCCACCCCTTCTTCGCCCTGATGGCCCATCTGGCGGGCCACGGACCGCAACAGCCGCCCCTCGTCGGGGACCACCATCGACACCCCGGCGATGCTCAACCGGCACTCCAGCCGCCGCAACCACCGATAGTCCCTCAAGAGGGTCTCCTTCAACAGGGGCCCACTCCCCAGAGCTCGAACCACCTCGAAGACCGACCGGGCCTGCCGAAGCTCCGGGTCAAGCCGGCCCTGTAACTGCTCCCACTGGGCCAGAAACTCCAGATCCACGAGCCCCCCTCGACAGAGCTTCAGGTTCACCCCAGCCCCCTCGCCAGTCCCCATCTTCTGCCGCATCTCGACGATCTCCCGGGCCCCGTTCTCAGGCAGATCTCGATCCAGCCCCAGCTCCACTCGCCAGGTCTCCAACCGCTCCTTCAACGCCGCCGTCCCCGTGATCGGACGGGCCCGCAACAGAGCCTGACGCTCCCAGAACCGCGCGTTCTCCTGGTGATACTGGAGAAACGCCTCATCGCTCACCACCAGCGTCCCCTGGCTCCCCGACGGCCGCAGCCGTAGGTCTACTTCGTAGAGGTTGCCCATCGCCGTCGCCGCCGACAGGGCCCGCACCAGGCGACGGGCGAGCCCGGTAGCCTCCTCCTGGGTGATGGCCCCTGGCCCCTCCCCGCTGTAGACAAAGAGGAAATCCAGGTCGCTGCCAAACCCCATCTCCCGGCTCCCGAACTTCCCCATGGCCACCACGGAGAGCGCCACCTCCTCTTCGCCATCCCAGGACTCTTCGGCCACCTCCCGGAAGAGAGCCCGGACCACCGCCTCGGCCAGCGCGGTCAACTGCCGACAGGTCTCCTCCACAGGGACCACCCCCGCCACCTCATGGAGGGCGATCCGCACCATCTCCTCCCCATGAAACCGCCGAATCCTCCCGTGGCGACGGGCCCGGTCGGCGATCCCCTGCAGCCGACCCCGCAACTCGTCCTCCACGTCCTCCCCGGGGCGCACGAGCTGCGCCGATCCCCCGTAGATCAAACGCTCGAAGAGATCTGGCTCCGACGCCAGGAGCCTCGCCAGGGGCGGACTCGACCCGAAGAGGTGCACCAGGAGCCGGGCCCCGTGGGGATGGTCCTGAAGCATCTGCCAGCTCGCCTTCCGTGGCCCCAGGGCCGTGGCGAACCGCAGCAGGTGAGAGAGCGCCGCCTCCGGATCAGGGGCCTCCTCCACGGCGCTCAACAGGTACCGCGCCACGTCGGGGCGAGCCTGCGCCGGCGACGTCGAAAACGGACTCTGCTCCTTCTGCCGCAGCACCTGCAAATGCCCCGCCACCTGCCGGGGCCGCTCGAACCCGGCCCACTCCAACCGCTCGATCACGGCGGGCTCCAGGAGCCGCTCCGGCGGCACCCCGATCAACTCCGGCAACACCCGAGACTCCCCCCCACCCACGGTGGCCGCGTCGGATCGCTTCGGTGACTCCGTGAAGAGCCGCTCAAAGAGCCGCCGCACCTCGCCACAGCACTCCTCGATCCTCGCCATCAGGGCCGGCCCCTCTCTCTCCATCCTCCCGGCCAGGTCCTCAAACCCCGCCGAGTCGCGCGGCAGCCGGTGCACTTGACGGTTCTCCTCCATCTGCACCCGATGCTCCACCCGCCGAAAGAGATCGTAGGCGTCCACCAACACGGCGTGATCCGCCGACGATACAAGCCCCCCGTAGAGGAGCCGATCCAGGGCCTCCAGGGTGCCTCGAACCCGCAAATTCTCTCGCGATCCGCAGTGCACGAGCTGCAGGGCCTGCACGAAGAACTCCACCTCCCGGATCCCGCCCTCTCCGATCTTCACGTCCCACCCAAAGAGCCCCCCGGCGGACTCCTCCGGTTGGGCCCCGGCCCCTTCTTCACCCGACCGCCCGATCTTCGGCCGCCGGCCCCGAAACCGCCGCCCCAGCCGCCGCTGCAACGCCGACTTCTCGTCTGCCGCGCCTCGGGCCTCTTCGGGGGCTCTCTTCCCCAGAAACCGGGCCGCTCTCCCCTCCTCGTCGATCATGGCCTTCATCCGACGCAGCTCGTCGATGGCCTCGAAGTCCAGATACCGCCGATACAAGAATGGCTCCAACCCCTCGATGATCTCCTCCCCCAACTGGAGATCACCGGCGATAGGCCGAGCCTTCAACCAGGCCCCTCGCTCCCAGGTCCGCCCCCAGTTCAGGTAGTGCTCTACCAGCCCCGTCGCCGACAGGATCAACCGGCCCCGGCTCCCCTCGGGCCGCAGCCGCAGGTCCACCCGAAACACCTGCCCCTCGTCGGTGACCTTCTCCATCCACTCCACGGCCCGCCGCACCACCGCCTCGGCTCGCTCCACCCCGATCTCCTCCAATGCCTCGTCCCCGGCCGCAAAGACCAGGTCCACGTCGGAGCTGAAGTTCAGCTCTCGGCCTCCGAGCTTCCCCATCCCAAAGACCACCAACCCGTCGGCCGCCTCAGGGCACCCCTCCTCCCCGGCCGCCCGCCGCAGCGCGTACTCCATACAGACCGACGCCACGTCGGAGATCTCCGCTGTGGTCTGGCGCAACGACGCCCCCTCGATCTCCCGTAGATAGATCCTCAACACCTGCCGATGCCGAAACCTGCGCAGCAACGACATCCCCGCCCGTCCCGTCACGACCTCCTCAGCCTCCCCGTAGGCCCGAAGCTCCCGGGCCATCACCTCCGGGTCCATCGCCTCCTCCCGATACCGGGAGTGGGCGATCCAGGCGGCCAGATCGGGGCTCGCCATCAACTGCCGGGACGAAAACTCCCCAGACCGGGACAGCCGCAGCGCCACCAACGCCGTCGGCCCGTCCAACCTCCCGGCCTCGCGAATCGCCTCCGCCACCCGAACCATGCGGTCCACCGCCCTCGGGCCCGGCCTCATCGCAGCCGCCACCCCCAGAGCCACCTCCCGCTCCGGCCCCTCCAGATCGGCCAACACCTTCCGAAGCCGAGGCTCCCCACTCACTCTGGCGGCTCCTGCACCAGGAGGAAGAGCACGAACTCCCCGGGATCACTGTTCGTCGTGTACAACCCGAACTCCACCGCCCACAGCCCGGTCTGGGGGATCTGCGACGCCGGCAAGTACGGGAACGAGCCCTCCCCTCCGTACCACGCCCAGTCCCACAGAAACCCGTCAGGATGAAAAAGATCCAGATCGGGGTCGATGGTCGTCGCCGTCGTGGTCCCCGCCGGAATCGACAGCCCCCACAGCCGGCTGCCGGCCTCCAACTCCATCGTCAACCGCCGCTTCATCTCCTCGGGGCTCACCTCCCCCCGCACCACTACTGGGAACTCCTCCACGAAGAGAGGATCCGTCACCAGGCCCTCCTCGGGCCCCAGCACGTAGGCTTCACTGGCACCGATCTCCAAGAGGCTCACCGTGGCGCTCCAGTCCTGCTGGGCGTCGGCCTGCCGGGGAAAGAGCACCGCCAACCCCTGCTGGGCCGTGCTCCGGGCCACCGCCGCCAGCCCCAGGTCGTCACCGCCACCCAAGAGCGCCAACGTCGGAGAATAGAGGTCGGCCCGCACCACCTCCTGGCCCTCGCCGGCGGCCTGGATCCCCAACAACCCGGCCTCCGAGGTCGACACGTCGAAGAACCGGGGGATCAATCCCTCGGCAAACTCCACGGTCTCCCCGTCCAAGACCTCCCCCTCCACCTCCACCACAGCCAGCCCAAGGGTCGTCCCCTCCACTACCCCCGCCGGACCCGACACGGAGACCATCACCTCGTCGGCCGCCCCCGTCTCGAAGACCCCGGCGCCGACGACCTCCAGGATCGGTGCAAAGGACTCCGTCTCAAAGACCACTACGTCCAGCGACGCCGCCGCCTCACCCACAGCGTTCACCGCCACCTGGGTCCCTGGCTCTACCGACACAGTCCACCACTGCGACGCGGTCTCGGCCCCGAACTCTCCCCACTCCGCGAAAGGCAGATCCACGGGATCAGCGTCGATCACCACCTCTTCGATCTCCAGCACCACCCCCTGAGACTGAGCCACCGCAAGCCCCTGAGAATTCCTCACCCCCAACAGGTACTCTCGCCCCTGAGCCGCCACAAAGGAGAACCCCGAGGTGCTCTCCTCCAGCACCTCCCAGGTCTCCCCGTCGATCAGCTGCACGGGCCGCGAGAAGATCCCGTTGTAGCTCACCCGATAGAGCGTGGAACCCTGAGTCTGCAGCGGGTAGAGCCCCTGCAGCCCAGGCTCGAGCACCACGGGCACCGTCGCCGGATAGGAGTCGATCAGGTCTCCCTCGACCCCCACGTCGAGCACTCGGATCTCATAGCCGTACTGGGGCCCGCCCACAGGAGCCACCGTCTGGTTACCCCGATGCTTCACGGCGATCCCGACCTCACCATACCGATCGGCGGTCACCAGGGCCGACAACACCCCGTCGTCGCCGATCTCCACGGCCCCCCGACCCCGATGCCACACGGAGTAGAAATCGAACCCGGGGTACACAAAGAACCGCCCCATCTCGACCTCGGGGATCATCAGGCTCCCCTCCAGGGGCTCCACCTCCACCCGCAGGTGCTGGCCCGGGTGGCCGTAGATCAAGAAGTAGTCCACGTCCGGCGCCAACGAGGTGTCCGACGTCACCCGTGGCGGCCCGATGGTCCCCTCCAGCTCGGTGCCCGCCATCAACCACATCAGATCGTCGAGCCGAGAGTTCCGGGGCTGCTCGAAGGTCTCCAGGTCCTTCGAAAGGTCCCGAGCCACGATGTCCACGATCACGTTGTTCTCACCGATCGTCGTGTGGGCATGAACCACGACATCCACGGTCTCCACCTCAGGTCCGATCTTCAGGTTCAGCTCCGACCGCAGGGTCTCCGAATCCACCTGCTCCTCCCGGGTGTAGGCCAGCATCGCCCCGGAGGCCCGATCCCGAATCTGGATCGCGGGATAGAGCACGGAGTTGACGTTCTGCGGCGACCCCGACGCCTGCACCCTCAACCCGTCGAGCCCCTCCACGTCCACGGAGAACACCAGTGGCTCCCCGTCGTAGGAGAGCACTTTGCGCGGCGTCGGCAGGTTCGTCGGCTCTCCCTCCGGCAGCGGCGGCGTGCTCACGCTCGCTCGGTACCCCCACCCCGGACCACCCACGGGCCCGGCGGCCTCTGAGACGTTCCGGAAGTCGGCGATCACTAAAATGTACCTCCCCGGCAAGGGCAGCGGCATATCCCTGACCACCTCTTCGCCGGGCCCATCGCTGAGCATGAACTCCTGCAACCCCTCGTTGGCCCCCTGATCTCCAACCAGAATCGCCGCCATCCACTCCTGCCCCGACAGCGGCTCCAGGTGGATCAAAAGGTTCGTGGGCTCTGACACATCGAAGGAGTAGAAGTCCATCTCCCCGGCCACCGCCACGTCCCCCTCCAGCACGAAAGGAAGCTCCAACCGCCAGTCGTCACGGCCTTCCTGAAACGTGGAGTTCGGCGGCCCCTCGACCTCCTGAATGATCTCCACCTCCTCCGGGTTGTCGGGATCGTAGAAATAGGGCCAGTGATCGCAGGCATCGCCCACCCCGTCTCGGTCCCGATCGGCCTGGTCGGGGTTCGAGATCTCCGGACAATTATCCCCCTCCCCGTCGACGGGAAACTCCGGCCCCACCTCTTCGTCCACGTCTCCTTCGACGTCGGCGGGATCCCACGCGTCTTCCTCAGGCTCGGCGTCCACCCCGGCGTCGGCCTCCGGCGTATACGGGATCGGCCCGGGGTCGACCTCCTCCCCCCCGCCGCACCCCACCAGGGCCGCCACCACAAGGACGCTCAACCACCCTACCCAACGCGTTTCGATCCGCACCATCTCCACTCCATCCTCACTGCCCTTGGGCCTCCTCGATCCGGCGATACTCCGACTCGTAGAGCGCCCAGGCGTCCAGGACGATACCCAGGTTCTTGGTGTTCACCTCGCTGGGATCCTCCTCATCGAGCGCTCGCATCTGCAGACCCACCTCCAGGATCTGGTCCGCCAGCAGGCTCAGCTTCTCCAGGCTTCGGGTCGACCGGCTCTTCCCGGCGAACCCTTCTCGGTACTCCGCCATGATCTCATTGGCGGCCGCCCCCAGGCTACCCGCCAGCTGCGACGCCGTCACCGACGCCTTGGCCTTGTCGATCTCCTTGAGCTCCGTGGCGTAGACCTTCAGGTTTTCCTCGACGATCCCTATGTTACGGAGATTGGACTCCGAATCCAACCCCTGGCGCTCCAGCTCGTTCATGGCCCCCAGGATCCGCTGCAGCTCCCCCACCATTCGCTCCAAGAGCTCTCGGCGGCGAGTGTGACGCCCCTTGCCGGCGAAGTGCTCCCGGTACAGCCGGAACTGCCCGTTCGCCAGCGTCGCCAGGGTGTCGGCCTGCTCCTGCCGGGTCCCCGACGCCTGGGCCTCCTGGATCGCCGTGAACTCCCGTCGATACATCGCCAGGTTCCGCTCCACGATCTCCGGGTTCGGCCCCATGTCCCGACCGGCGGCCTCCTCGGCCTTCATCGCCTTCAATGTCTCGTCGAGCTCTTCGATCAGCTCCAAGAGCAGCCCCAGATCCCGGGTCCGCCGGTCCTCCCCGGCGAAGTGTCGGTGGTACCGCCCGAAGGTCAGGTTCGCCCGACGGGCCAGCTCCGTCCCCTCCGCCGTGGTCGGCCCCTCGGCCTTGGCCTGGGCGATGGCCTCCCGCTCCTTCTGATACACCTCCAGGTTCTCCCGGGCCGTCTCCAACATCGAGATCATCGCCGGATCCCGCCCCCCATTCAGCCCGGCCCGAGCCTCCTCCACCAGAGACTCCAGCTCCCCGATCAGCCCGTCCAAGAGCTCCAGGCTCCGGGTCGCCCGCGGCTTTCCGGCGAAGTTCTCGTCGTACCGCTGAAAGATATCGTCCGCACGGGTCTTCAGCTCCTTAAAGGTCATCTTCGCCATGTCTCGCTCCTCACTGCTTATCTGATACGTGTCGTCTCCGAACAAACCGGCTTCGAGCCCGGACCCTATTCCACGGCCCCGGCCACCGCAACCTCCCCCGTCAAACCACCGTCACGGCTCCTCGGAGGGCACCAACAACGTGGAGCAGGTCATCTGCTGAATCCACTTCCCCTTCACACTCGAGCTGCCCCGCCGCTCCTTGGAGCTCCGATGCCCCAGCACCAGCCAGTCCACCTCCTCCTCGTCGACGTATCGTCGCAGTCCCAACACGGGCGGCTCCGCGATCACCCGGGACCGAACCTCCAGCCCCTCCAGGGTGTCCGAGAGCTTCTCCAGAAACCGCTCCATCGACTCCTTGGCCCAATGAACCACCGTCGTGGTCTCCATCCCCTCGGGCAGCTCGTCTTCGGCCACATAGGTCATGGTCGGCAGGGCATGTGAACTCACGATCCCCAGCCCCGACCCCGTCGTTCGGGCCAGCGCCGCGGCCCGCTTCACGGCGATCTCCGACGCCTTCGAGAAGTCCACCCCCACGGCCACCGTCGACCCCTCTTGGAGCCGAGGATGGTCGGCGTGGGCCACATAGAGGTCACAGGGCGGCGGGTTCGTCAGCCCCAACGCCGTCGATCCGAACACCCACTTGCTCCAGGCCCCCTTGCCCGACATGGCGATCATCAGCCCCGACCACTCCCCCTCGCCCAGGATCTCCCGGACCACCCGCTCCGGATCGCCGGTCTCCACGATCACCTCCGACGGCGCCTCCACTCCGGCTTGCCGAAACCACCGCCGCGCCGATTCCTCCACCTTCGCCGCCAGGGCCTCGTCCTTCCAGATCTCTTGAATCTTCCGATTCTTCCACAACGACAGGTCCACCACATGCACGCCAGCGTACTCCCCTCCCATCATCTCCGCCACCGTCGCGCCGGTCAACGCCGCCGGTCGACCGTTCACCGAAAGATCCGTGGCCACCAGAAAACGCGGCTTTTCCATCACCATCTCCTCTTGCTTCAACTCACCATGACTGAAACCATCCCGAGCAGCATAAGCACCCTCGGGTCATTCACAAAGCCCCCTCATGGTTTCTTACCTCCGACACGTCGGCCTCCTCTTTCACACCACCGCCCTGATCGCGACGGTGACCCTCTTCGCCTGCGCTACCCCCGACACAGCGCCTCGACAGAACCACCCCGATCCTCTGAAGCCCTGGTCCCCGACCCGAGCCGGCGACCACCCCGGCGAGCTCGCCCACCCACCAGCCCCTGCGTCCCGGTCCGCCAGTGACGCCCCGGGGCCCCTCTCCACCACGGCCCACTTCGCCTGGCGCCTCTACTCCGCCACCTTGAGCCGTACCATGGGAGAGACCTGCCGATTCTCCCCCTCCTGCTCTCGGTTCGCCGTGGAGGCCCTGGCCGTCGGCCCCGAAGGGGTCCTCCTGGCCTTCGCTCGCCTGCAGCGCAGCCACGACGAGCACGCCTATCCCCTGACCCCCCAGGGCTACCTCCTCAACCCGCCCCGGGACTACCACTTCTGGCGCAGCCCCGAAGGCGTCGACGCCCACCAAACGGATCTCCCCTCCCCTTTCGCCTGGTACGTCTTCCACCGAGCCACTCATGGAACCTCCCCTTCACCGACTTCTTCTGGTCTTCCTGCTCCTGACCCTCCTGCCGATCCCGAGCCTCGCTGACGAGACCCCGGAGCCCGCCGAAGATCCCTTCCTTCGGCACCAGCGCTATCAGGCAGCCCTGGAGATCGAGATCGGCCTGCGCCTCTTCGACGAAGGCGACGACTACCGGGCCATCACGGCCCTGAAACGGCACCGCCTCCTGTCCGCCGATCCCGCCGCCGACCACCTCACCTTCCTGATCATCGCCGAGATCTACCGCCGCAACGCCTACGGTGACCTCGCCATGCGCCATTTCTGGGACGCTGGCCTCACCGGCCAGGCCCTGGATCCCCTCCACGGGATCACCGCCTACCATCTCGGAACTCAGGAGCTCTGCGCCTCCCTGAGAGCCTACGCTGGCTGCCACCCCTACCTGGTCGACCTCGAAGCCTCCTACCGGGACCACGGCCACCCCGAGGGCGCCGAGCTGGCCCGCTTCCACCAGCGCTTCGTCGAGTTTCTCCTCAACGCCCACGCCGACGAACCCCCGTCCTTCTCCGATCCCCGCCTCCAACGAGCCGCCCTGGAGCTCGAGGAGCGCCGGGCCCTCCTCGACGACCTCCCCACCCGCAGCCCGGCGCTGGCCGGTGTCCTCTCGGCCCTTCTCCCCGGCGCAGGCCAGGTCTACAACGGCCGCTGGACCGACGCCGCCCTGGCCTTCGGCTTCACCGGCCTCTTCGCCGCCGCCGCCGTCTACAGCCATTTCGGCCTCGAGAGCCTGCCCCTGACCATCCTCTCCGGCACCCTCACCGCCGGCTTCTACTCCGGCAACATCACCAACGCCATCATCGACGCCCGACGCCGCAACGCCACCCTCTACGAGGACTTCTACGAAGCCCTCCACGAAGACCTCTGGCCCCGCCACACCTTCCGCATCATCGACGGCGAGGTGGAGTACGACTACGACTTCGACTGGCCCGGCCACGCCACCCCCGAGGCCGACCCCGAACCCCCGCCCTTGCCCGGGATGCTCTAGACTAGAACGCTCCGCTGTAGAACTCATGGGCCAACACGGCGTTGACCAACTGCGCCCCGGCGCTCGTCCCCGGTCGAATCTGCAACACCCCGTCCTCAGCGGGGAGCGCCCCGAAGGAGATCCCATCGAAGAGGGTCTTCCCCTCCCACTCATCGAAGGGCTCCACCCGGATCATCACCGCTCCCTCGGTCGGCACCACCCCCTGGATGGCCCCGCCGCCGACCCGAGCCGACGGAAAGAGCTCCACCGAGCCCTCAAACTCCACCTCCGCCCCATCGACGTCGACCACACCTCCCATTCGCACTGCCGTCTCGTCCGCACCGAAGATCAGATTGAACCCCATGTACTCTCCCTCCAAGAACTCCCCCTCCCCCAGGCTCTCCCGATCACCGGCGGCAAACCGCGCCAGCACAGGCCCTCGCAGCTCGCCTGCGACCTCGCCACCCGAGGCATGCCCGGGATGAGCGTGAGCCCTGGGCAAAAGGCGTCCCAACCACCGGGCCGTGGCGCTCCCGTGCTCCTCCCCGCCCACGGTAAACTCCACCGTGTCGATCCACACCTCGACCCACTCCAGGGTCACCTGGTACCCCAGATCGGTCTCCACCGGCCCCAGCCCGGAGCCATCGGCGAACACCTCCACGGCATGCCGCGGCGCTTCGGCCGGCTCTCCACAACCCATCGCCACCACACTGACCACCGCTCCCAATACAGCCCAACCAACCCTCATCACGGCCCGCCTCCTACCATCGATGACTCACCTCCAAACGAATCCCCCGTGGCGCCCCGGGCACCACGTGGACCGCCGGCAACGACGACGCCGGCGCGACGAGGTCAAACCGGGAGGCGTAATGGTACACCCCCTCCTCCCACTCCGCACCCAGGAGGTTCTCCACCCGAAACACCGCGCCCCACCCCTCGTACCGACCCCGAACGTGCACGTCCACCAGCCCGTACCCCGCGGCCCGCGCCCCGAACGGAAGCGACCGCTCGCTGACCCCTCGAACGTGGGCCCCCAGACCCAGCCACTCCGTCACCTCCCCCTGGGCCAACAACCCGATCTCCACGGGCGGCACGAAGGGAAGCTCCCCGCCGTCCACGAACCGAGCGTCCACCCACGTCGCATGTCCCCGCACGAAGAACCGCTCCCCCCGCGCTGACGCCCCGGCCTCCACGCCGAGCCGCCTCGTCGCCCCCAGATCTACGTTCAACCTCGACACATGATCGTACACATACTCCGCCTGCGACCACGCCCCGAAGCCCGTCACCCCCAGCTCCAACCACGTCCAGGGCGTCACTGACACACCCACCTCGGCGGCGTCCACGGTGGTGATCTCCCCATCGCCTCCCCGAAAAAACCGATGATCCTCGTCGGTCCCCAGCTCCTCGCCGCCGGTGATCCCCCGCATCTCCGGCGCTCGATACCCACGCCCCAGCCCCGCCGTCAGCCCCACCCCATCCCGAGGCCTCACCGACACCCCCCCCCGCGGGGCCCCCCCCCCCCCCCCCCCCCGTCCCCCACACCCCCCCCCCACCC
>SKON01000080.1 GCA_007120035.1 Myxococcales bacterium | reverse complement strand
TCAGTACCGTCGGCGCCATCGCTCAGAACTTCCCCCACTTCTTCACGGACAGCACAGACTCCTTCCCGGGCAGCTCCGGCGGGGCGATCGTGAACGCCTCTACGGGGACCGTCGAGGGGATCGTGTCTCGGGGACCCCAGGACTTTGAGTGGGACGAGGAGGATCAATGCCTGCGCTCCAAGGTCTGCGAAGAGGTCGACGACGATCGTGGCGAGTGGGTGTGCACGGGGAACGAGTCCACCTACGTGCGATACGCCAGTGAGTTCGTCCCCCAGCGGCCGATGGAGGCGTCGTCGGTGACCCTCGGGGAAGCCTCGGCGGAGGTCGCCGAGGAGTACAATGACTACTTCGCCGGTGATTATCCCTACCACTATGAGGTGACCCTGCAGTGGGGTGGCGAGCTGGGCCCCCGGATGGTGAAGCTCTCGCCGCCGGCGCTGTCCACGGAGATCGCTCTGGTGGTTCCCCATGAAGAGTCTCGAGCGATCCTCGTGGACGAGGCAGTGGAAATCCCCCTGCGGGAGGAGGGCCTGTGGATCTCCAACTACTCGCTTCGGGCCGCCGGGGTGGAGTTTCCCACGGAGTCTTTTGATTTCGTGTCCAGTCTCGGGCCCTTGCCCACCGAGATGAACCTGGTGATCTCCACCACCGAGCCCTTGTCGGCCGACGAGTTGACCTGGGGCGTGGAGGCCCTGCCGACGGAGCCGAGACCCCAGGTGTACTTCTCGGAGATCATGGCCCGGTATCAGGCTGGAAACGACGATCCCGGCGAGTACATCGAGCTCTACAATGGCGGTGATGAGACCGACCTGGGCGGGTGTGTCCTCTATCGCGACGAGCTGGAGTTCTACTTCCCCGCCGGGACTCGGGTGGGGGCAGGAGAGTATCTCCTGCTGACCAGCAGCCCCGGCGGCGACGCCGATCTCTCCAACGCCCTGGTGCTCCCCTTCGCGTTGCTGAACACCGGCGGCGAGCTCACCCTGCACTGCCGGGGAATGGCCACGGATTGGGTGGAGTACTCCCAGCGCCACGTGGAGCTCGGCGTGTCCTGGCAGAAGGATGTAAACTTCTTGACCGAGGCCAACGACCTGGACGTCAACTGGTGCGCCACGCCGACCGAGGCGGCCCACCAGTACACCGAAGGATCGGCAGACGGGGAGCCAAAATACGGGACCCCCGGCGAGGCGAACCTCCCCTGCGATTGACATTTCTTCACCGGGGTTATCTTCGGCGGTTGAAGCGTACCGGGGGGGCGCAGGACTGGACGGACGCCAGGAGGGCCCCGATGGATTTGACCAAGGAAGTGTTCACGACCTTTGAAGTCGCCAAGATCTGCAACGCCAACATCACGTCGATCAAGAATTGGATCGACCAGGGGGAGCTGAAGTCCTTTCGGACCCCCGGCGGCCATCACCGGATCCCCCGGGAGGTGGTGGACGCATTCTTGCGACGCCACAACATGCCCAACCCCTTCGAAGCGCCGCGGCCGCGGCTCCTGGTCGTCACCACCGACCCCCAGGTCGCCACGGCCATCCCCCGGGCCATCGGCGACGACGTCGACCTCGAGATGACCGACGACGCCACGGACGCCATCCTCCGCCTCGGGCAGTGGCGCCCCGATGGCGCCATTTTCGACGCCCGGGTCGACGGCCTGGAAATCCAGAGCCTCTGCGCCAGGGTCGCCGAACACGACGACCTGGCCCATATCCGTATCGCCGTCGTCGGCCGCCGGGACGCCCCCGACGGGGACGTCTTGCGAGCGGCCGTGCAGAAGGCTCTGGGGACCGCGGTCACCCCAGAAGCGTCGGTGGGCCCGGAGCTGGTCTGAGGAGGATGGCGTCATTCGACCAATGGCGAGTCAGATCCGTCGGGCCTTCAGGGTGATGGCGTCGCCGGAGACGCTGTCGTCGAGGACCTCGAAGCCGGCCCGCTCGATCCGTCGGTGGAGCTCCTCGCGGGAGAACCAGTGGAAGCGGGTGGGGAACTCGGCGGCTCGTTTGACGAACCGTCGGATCAGCCCCTTGCCGAGGATGAAGGAGCCGATCACGCAGACCCCGTCGGGCTCCAGGACCCGGGCGAAGTTGCGGAGGGCCTCGTCGATGTCGTTCATCAGGTGGAGGGTGCCGGCGCAGTGGAGGCGGTTGAAGGCCCCTCGGCGCACGGGGATCCGGGTGCCGTCGCCGCGGAGGAGGAAGACCTTTCCGTCGAGGTTCTCCTGGCGGATGTTGCGGCGGGCGTTCTCGAGCATCGGCCAGGAGAGGTCCATGCCGACCACCAGGGGCAGGTCGCCCCGAGTCTCGGCGGTCTCGGCCAGGCCGATCCGCTGGGCGAAGTACCGGGTGAAGTTCCCCGTGCCGCAGCCCACGTCGAGGAGGCGAGTGTCGGAGTCGATGTCCAGGAAGTCCGCGGCCAGGCGGTATTCTTCGCGCATGCTCCGGTTGCTCACCACGTTGGTGAGGCGGGGACGCATGAACTCCTCGTAGAGCTGGGCGTAGAACCGACTCTCCATCAACTTCTGGGTCATCGACCGGGTGGGCACGTGGGGCGGCGCCAGATCGGCGATACCGTTCTGGAAGTTGAACTGCCGCTGACAGGCCTGGCAGGTCAGGGTCGTGGCGTCCTCGTCGAAGGAGTCGTGGCCGCAGGCCGGGCACCGGAGGGTCTCGACGAACCGCTCGTGGAGCGACTTGGGGATCACGCTCGTGGAGATCTTCGGTGGGGTCTTGCCGTTGGTCCGGTCTTCTTTGGGCGCCTCGGGGGTGACCACCTCGGTGGCCGCGGCGGCCACGGGGGTCGGGGGGCTGGGTTTCTTAGCGGCCGGTTTCTTAGCGGCCGGTTTCTTTGCGGCCGGCTCTTTCTTTGGAGTCGTCTTGGGGGCCGGCTTCTCTGCGGGCTTCTTGGCAGCCGGCTTCTTGGCAGCCGGCTTCTTAGCAGCCGGTTTCTTAGCAGCCGGCTTCTTCGGGGGCTCGGCTTCGGCGAGCCGACGGGCGGAGCTCAGGATGGTCTGGGCTTTCTTTTTGCCCACCCCTTGGAGGTCGGTGAGCTTGCCGTCGTCGCCGACGGCGATGAGGTCGTTCAGGGACCGAACCTTATGGTCGGTGTAGAGAGCCTCCGCCAGGGCGGGACCGATGAACCGAACTCGTTCGAGCTCCTCGAGGACCGTCGCTTTCTTTTTCGCCATTGCACCCATCCGTTCTGAGATTCAGTGGAAGCGTTTCATTTTTGCGGCGCCTTATTAGACAGGGGTTTGACGCATGGCGTCAACTGTAGTCACAGAGTGGGGGGGATCAACCTCGATCGGGGATGGCCGCAAAGGATATCGGGACGTCGGGGTTTGCGGCGAAGGATATCGGGACGTCGGGGTTTGCGTCGGCATTGATCGTCGCGTCGGGGTGAGCGGCGAAGGATATCGGGAGGTCGGGGTTTGCGGCGGGTCATTTCCGAGCAGAGTACAGGGCCCCCACGGTCTACCCCCGGACAAGCCCGGGGGCTATAGGTAGTGGGGCTACGCAGGCCCCAGGGGGCCGCTCCGCCGCAATGTTTTGAACCGACGTGGCGACCCGGAACAAAGGAACCGTGGCGAGCCCGAGGACGCCAGGTTGTTCGCGCCGTCTGGGAGGTCCCGCCGTGAATTGGCGATCCTTCAACGGAAGACCCCGTCGTTCCAACGCCCCCGGCGGAACGGGGCCTTGGCCCCTGTGAAGCCCCACTACTTTATAGCCCCCGGGCTTGTCCGGGGGTAGACCGTGGGGGCCCTGTACTGTGTTCGGAAATGACCCGTCGCAAACCCGGACGCCACGAACAATGCCGTCGCGAACCCCGACGTATCGGGATCCGTCGCCACCAACCCCGACGTCCTTCGTCGCCGGACCGTCATCCGCCGTCGACGGCGCCACCGGAGCCCACCGCGGCCGCGATGTGCTTCTCGATCAGCGCCGGACAATCCTCGGCGGTGACGCCTCGGTACCAGGCTCCCTCGGGGTAGAAGACCAGGGTGGCGCCGTCGCGATGGCACCACCCCAGGCAGGCCGTCCGGGTGAGCCACACCCGGGTCAAGAGCCCCTCGGCCTCGATCCAGGCCCGAAGCGCCTCGTAGACCTCCTCGCCGGCTTCCTGGCCGTCGCGGCAGCAGGAGGGCATGGACGAGCCGTCGCGGCGGTTCACGCAGACGAGCACATGCACGTCGCAACCGGAGGTGTCGACGGGCTTCACGGAGCCCCCTGTTCAGGTCGGCGGCCGGGTTCAGGTCGGCGGCCGGAGACGACTCGATCCCGACCACCCAGATCTCTGCGGATCGAGACATCGACGAAGCCGGCCTCCTCGAAGATGGCGGTCACCGCCGGGCCCTGGCGGTAGCCCATCTCGACCAGGAGGTACCCGCCGGGTCGGAGGGCGTCGAAGGCGGCGGGGACGAGCTCTGTGATCACGTCCAGGCCGTCGGGGCCGGCGAAGAGAGCCCCCGTGGGTTCGTACTCCAGGACGCCGGGGCCCACCTCGTCGCGCTCTGATTCAGCGACGTAGGGAGGGTTGGAGACGACCATATCTATGGGGAAGACGTCGAGCTTGACGGGCTCGAGGAGATGGCCGCGGACCATCTCGACCCGCTCGTCCAGGCCCGTCCGAGCGCGGTTCTCGCGGGCTACCTCCAGGGCGTCTTCGCTGACGTCGGTGGCGATCACAGACCAGGTGGGGCGCTCCGAGGCCAGGGCCAGGGCGATAGCGCCGCTGCCGGTGCCGACGTCGATCACGGTAGCGGGGCTGTCGTCGGCGATGGAGAGGGCCGCCTCCACCAGAGTCTCCGTGTCGGGCCTGGGGATCAGGACTCGGCCGTCGACGAGCAGGTCCAGCGTCCAGAACGCTCGCTCCCCCGTGAGGTAGGCCACGGGCTCGCCGGCGGCCCGGCGCTTGATCAGGGCTCGGTACTCGGCCAGCTCTTCGGGGATCAGGGGCCGGTCGAATTGGGTGTAGAGGTGGATCCGTTCCAGGTCGAGGACATGCCCGAGAAGGAGCTCGGCGTCCAGGCGCGGAGACTCGCTGCCTCGTTCCGTGAGGAAGCTCGTGGTCCACTCCAGGATCCGGAGGATGGTCCAGGTGTCGCTCCGATCACTCACGGAGCTGCCCCTGGTCGTCGGCGCCCCAGCACTGCACTTCATCGGCGGCGGCGGCGCAGGCGTGGGTCTGGCCGGCCGAGACGGAGCGGAACTGCCCGGCGGCGGCCTGGGTCTGTCCGTGCTGGTCCCGCCCCCAGCAGGTCACGTCGCCGCCGGTGGAGAGGGCGCAGGCGAAGTTGCTGCCCGCCGAGACCTCCTGGAAGGCGCCCGAGGGGGTGTCGAGGCGGCCGTGGTTGTCGGAACCCCAGCATTGAATCGACCCGTCGGTGGCCAGGGCGCAGGCGAAGCCGTTGGCCACGGACACCATCTCGAAGGACCCCGATGGTGTGGAGAGGACCCCGTCGACGGGGGAGCCCCAGCATTGGAGTTCCCCGTCGGTGCGGACCCCACAGGAGTGCATCAGCCCCGCCGAGACCTGCCGAAAGGTCACCCCCGGCGGGGACGCCTGCCCACCGTCGTTTCCGCCCCAGCACCGGGCCCGGCCGGCGTCATCGAGGGCGCAGGTGTGAAAGAAGCCCGCTGAGATCTGTTGGAAGGTCTCGTCCGGAGGGTTGGTCCGGCCGTCATCGTCGAGGCCCCAGCAGTGGGCCCGGCCGTCGTCGTCGAGGGCGCAGGCGTGGGCCGATCCGGCTGAGAGCTCCCGGTACACCCCGTCGGGGGGGCTGGTGCGACCCTCGTCGCTCCAACCCCAGCAGTTCACGTCGCCCCCCTCGGAGAGGGTGCAGGTAAAGGAGCCGCCGGCGGAGACGACTCGCAGGTCGTCGTCACCGCCGCAGGCCCACAAGAGGGCTGCCATCGCTAGAAAAAGGGCTTTCTTCACGTTCGACTCTCCTGCCTCCGGATCTCATCAATCAGCGCGGACGGGCGGAGGATACACGGGGAGACGGGGGTGTGCCAGCGGTGCGAGAGTGGTCAGTGGATCGAGGGCTCTTTGGGCGCCTTGCCGGCTTCCGGAGGCCCGTCGCCGATCATGATATCCGGCGGCAAGATGGGCTGCTTGAGGCGCTCCATGAAGGCCTCTGGGTCATCGAGGCTCAGGGCGTGGGCCAGGACCTGGTCCATGTGGTTCGCCCACACGACGTCGACCTGGTTGCGGACCGCCTTGGGGACCTCGTTCCAGTCCTTCTTGTTCTCCTCGGGGGCGATGATGGTGCGGATACCCCCGCGGTGAGCGGCGATGACCTTCTCCTTGAGGCCGCCGATGGGCAGCACCCGACCCCGGAGGGTGATCTCGCCGGTCATGGCCACGTCGTTGCGGACGGGGATCCGGGTCAGGGCGCTGACGATGCTGCAGACCATGGTGATCCCCGCCGAGGGTCCGTCCTTGGGGAGGGCCCCTTCGGGGAAGTGGATGTGGAGGTCCACCTTCTGGTGGAAGTCGGGGCTCAACCCGAGGTTCATGGCCCGGGACCGCACGTAGCTCATGGCGGCCTGGGCGGACTCCTGCATCACGTCGCCGAGCTTCCCGGTGATGATGAACTTGCCCTTGCCGGGCATCACGGTCACCTCGCTGACGAGCATCACGCCGCCGTACTGGGTCCAGGCCACGCCGTTGGTCATGCCCACGGCGTCCCGGTCTTCGATGCGGCCCTGGGTGTACTTGGGGTTGCCCAGGTAGTGGGGGACGCTCTTGGCGTTGACCTTGAAGGACTGATCCTTTCCGCCGGTGACCACCTGTCTTGCGATCTTACGGCACACCGTGCCGATCTCGCGCTCCAGGTTCCGGACGCCGGCCTCCCGGGTGTACTGGTTGGTGATCCGCTTGATGGAGTTGTCCGTGAAGTGGACGTCCACGTCGTCGATGCCGTTGTTCTCTTTCTGCTTGGGCACCAGATAGTGCCTGGCGATCTGGAGCTTCTCGTAGTCCGTGTACCCCGGGATCCGGATGATCTCCATGCGGTCCCGCAGGGGGCCGGGGATCTCCTGGAGGCTGTTCGCCGTGCACAGGAACATCACGTTGGAGAGGTCGTAGTCAAGGTCGAGGTAGTGGTCGTTGAAGGTGGCGTTCTGCTCCGGGTCGAGGACTTCCAGAAGGGCGCTCGAGGGATCGCCCCGGAAGTCCGTGGACATCTTGTCCACCTCGTCGAGCAAGAGCACGGGGTTGCTGCTACCGGCCTTGCGCAGGGAGTGGATGATCTTGCCCGGCAGGGCGCCGATATAGGTGCGGCGATGGCCGCGGATCTCGGCTTCGTCGCGGACTCCGCCCAGGCTCAGGCGCACGAAGTTGCGGTCCAGGGCCCGGGCGACGCTGCGACCCAGGGAGGTTTTCCCCACGCCGGGAGGGCCCACGAGGCAGAGGATCGGCCCTCGGGGCTTCTTGATCAGGGCTTTGACAGCCAGGTACTCGAGGATCCGCTCCTTGGGCTTGGCCAGCCCGTAGTGGTCGGCCTCCAGGACCTCCTCGGCCCGCTCCACGTCGAGGCGGTCCTCGGTCATCTCCATCCAGGGAAGGGAGAGCACCCAGTCGATGTAGTTGCGGACCACCGTGGCTTCGGCGCTCATGGGGCTCATCATCTTGAGCTTTTTCAGCTCTCGCTGCAGGCGCTCCGTGGCCTCCTCGCTCATCTCCTTCTTGCTGATCCGGTCGGCGAGCTCGTCGATCTCGTTCTTGAACTCGTTGGGCTCCTCGCCCTGCTTCTGGGGATCGTTGAGGTAGTAGTCGTTCTGGGTCCGCTCCATCTGCTTTTTGACCCGAGAGCGGATCTTTCGCTCCACCTTCAAGAGCTCGATCTCCTCCTGCATCAGCTCGTAGAGGTCACCGAGGCGCTGGGGCACGTCGAGGGTCTCCAGGATGCTCTGCTTGTCGGCGAGCTTCATGGCGAGCTGGGCGCCGATGGTGTCGGCCAAGAGGGAGGGATCTTTGATGCGGGCGATCTCCTCGTTCATCTCCGAGGGGACCCGCTTGTTGTACTTTAAATACTCGGCGAAGGCGCTGCGGACGGTCTGGAGCAGGGCGTCGAGCTCGTTGTCCTCTTCGAAGGGCTGATCGTCGAGGGCCTCGTACCGGACCTGAAAGTACTGGTCGTTCTGGAGGTACTCTTTCAGGGCGACCCGGCGTTGGCCGACGACCCGGACTTTGACGGTGCCGTCAGGGAGGCGGAAGAGCTGGTCGATGGTGGCCAGGGTGGCCACATCGTAGATGTCCTCCGGTCCGGGATCGTTAGTCTTGGCCTTCTTCTGGGCGGCCAGGATGATCCGGCGGCCCATCTTCATGGCCTGATCGAGGGCGGAGATGCTCTTCTCCCGACCGACGAAGAGGGGGACCTTCATGGCCGGAAAGACCAGGATGTCTCGCAGGGGGAGGAGCGGGAGAAGATCTGCTTCGAAATCAGAGGAAGCCATAGGTTGTGTGGGCTCGTGAGGGTGAGGATCAGGCCGACTCAGCCGTAGATACGTCGAGCTGGATCGAGGCGTTTTCGGCGCGATGGACCATATCGTCAGTGATACGGACCTCGGTGAGCTCCTCCCGGTCCGGGAGGTCGTACATCAGATCCATCATCAACCGCTCCAGGATGGATCGCAGTCCCCGGGCCCCGGTCTTATGACCGAGGGCCGCCCGGGCGACGGACCGCAGAGCGTCATCATCGAAGGTCAGCTCTACCCCGTCGATGCGGAAGAGCTTTCGGTACTGCTTGATCAGGGCGTTCTTGGGGCGGGTGAGGATCTCCACGAGGGCGTCCTCGTCGAGCTCCTGCAAGGTGGCGATCACGGGTACTCGGCCGACGAACTCCGGGATCAGGCCGAACCGCATCAGGTCCTCGGGCTGCAGCTCCGCGAGGAGCTCCGTGGTGGACCGATCCTTGGCCTTGCCCACTTCGCCGCCAAAGCCGATGCGCTTGTCGCCGATCCGGTTGGCGATCACCGCCTCCAGACCGGAGAAGGCGCCGCCGCAGATGAAGAGGATATTCGTGGTGTCGATCTGCAAGAAGTCCTGCTGGGGGTGCTTGCGGCCGCCCTTGGGGGGGACGCTGGCGACGGTGCCCTCGATGATCTTCAACAGAGCCTGCTGGACCCCCTCCCCGGAGACGTCCCGGGTGATCGAGGGGTTCTCGCCCTTACGGGAGACCTTGTCGATCTCGTCGATGTAGATGATCCCCCGGCTGGCCCGCTCCACGTCTCCGTCGGCGGCCTGCAGGAGGTTGACGATGATATTCTCCACGTCTTCGCCGACGTAACCGGCCTCGGTGAGGCTCGTGGCGTCGGCGATGGAGAAGGGCACGTCCAGGATCCGCGCCAGGGTCTGAGCCAGGAGCGTCTTGCCGCTCCCCGTCGGACCGATGAGCAGGATGTTCGACTTCTGCAGCTCCACGTCATCGGCATCGACGTGGCTCTCGATGCGCTTGTAGTGATTGTGGACGGCCACCGAGAGGATCCGCTTGGCCATCTCCTGGCCGATCACGTAGTCGTCCAGGACCTCTTTGATCTCTTTGGGGCGAGGGACGTTGGCCAGGCCTGTGGCCCGGCTCTCCCGCTCCACTTCCTGGTCGATGATATCCCCGCAGAGGCCGATGCATTCATCGCAGATATAGACCGTGGGCCCGGCGATGAGCTTCTGGACATCTCGCTGACTCTTTCCGCAGAAGGAGCAGCAAAGATTGGCGTGTCCCCCGCTGTTGCCTTTCTTCGCCATCTGAAATCCTGGTGTCTCTCTCGGTGACTCTTGTGCGGTGACTCTTGTGCGACCGTCCTTCGGGAAACGGCGAGCTGGGCTGCCTTATTTCCCGACCCTGTCGGATGGTAGCAGAGGATTCAGGAGATCGGAAAAGTTCATTTCTCCCGGGGCTCGAAGACCTCATCGACGAGGCCGTACTCTTTGGCCTGAACGGAGCTCATGAAGAAGTCACGCTCCGTGTCGGCGGCGATCTTCTCGATGTCCTGTCCCGTGCAGTCGGCGAGGATCCGGTTGAGGGTCTCCCGGAGCTTCAGGATCTCTCGGGCCTGGATGTCGATATCCGTGGCCTGACCGCTCAACCCGCCCATCATGGGCTGGTGGATCAAGATCCGAGAGTTCGGGAGGCTGAACCGCTGTCCCGGCTCGCCGGCGGCGAGGAGCACGGCCCCCATGGAGGCCGCCTGCCCCAGGCAGATGGTGCTCACCGGGGCCTGGATGTACTGCATCGTGTCGTAGATCGCCAGGCCGGCGGTGACGCTCCCTCCGGGAGAGTTGATGTAGAGGGAGATGGGCTTCTCCGGGTCCTCGCTCTCCAGAAAGAGGAGCTGGGCGATGATGGAGTTGGCGATGGTGTCGTTCACCGCGGTGCCCAGGAAGATGATGCGGTCCTTGAGCAGGCGGCTAAAGATGTCCCAGCCCCGTTCGCCGCGGTGGGTTTCCTCGACTACGCTTGGGATGAAGGCCATATTCTCTCCTTAGAGGGTCATCAAAGATTCACTCTTTGTCTTCGTCGTCTTCGTCTGAACCGCTCGCATCGACTTCTTCTTCCTCACCTTCTTCAGCAGCCTCTTCTTCAGCGGGCTCTTCTTGTTCCGGCCAGGGGACCTCGGTGATGGTGGCCTCGTCGAGGAGGTGATCCCGGGTCTTGTCCAGGAGGACGCCGCCCTGGAGCTGCTGCAGGGACTGGGGATTCTGGCGCATGTAGGCCAGGTACTGCTGGGCGGAGATCCCCATGTTGCCGGCGATCTTCTCCAGGTGGGCCATCAGATCTTCCTCTTCGACCTTGATCTTCTCTTTCTGGGCGATCTCCATCAAGAGGAGCTCTTCCCGCACCTGTCGATCCACGTCGTCGCGGATCTCTTCCTGCAGGGCATCGAGGGTAAGCCCGAATTGCTCCGGGTTAAGTCCCTGTTGGCTGAGCATCTGAAATCGTCGTCGGGCGGAGTCTTCCACCTGCTCCTGAAGGAAGGCCGGCGGCAGGGTGAAGGGGTTCTGGTCGAGGAGGCGCTCCATCATGTCGGCGATGGCCAAATCGCGGGCCTCTTCCTCGCGCTGCTCCTGGAGCCGCTTGCGGAGGTTGCTGCGGAGCTCCAGGAGGGTCTCGCCATCGCCGGTCTTCTGAGCGAAGTCGTCGTCGAGCTCGGGGAATACCTCGCGCTCGACCTTCTTGATCTTCAGCTCGAGCTTCACCGACTCGCCGCGGAGCTCCTCGGTGGGGTAGTTCTCGTCGAGCTCGATGGAGGCCTCCACGGTGTCCGTGAACCCGGCGCCCGTGACGGCCTCGTCGATGCCTTCCAGGACCTGCCCGGCGCCGACCTTGAACTGGACATCGTCGCTCTGGATCTCTTTGAGCTCCTCGTGCTCGCTCAAGGACTTGAAGTCCAGGGTGACCACGTCGCCGGCGGAGATGGTCTCTCGCAGGACCACGGGCTCCAGGCTGGAGTGCTGCTCTCGGAGGTCTTCGAGGGCGGCGGTGATCTCGTCGTCGCCGATCTCGACGACGGGCTTCTCTACCTCCATGCCCAGGTAGCCGATGGGGTCGATCTGGGGCCGTAGCTCCAGATCGATGGTGAAGCTCAGGTTGCCTTCGCCATCGAGGGGGATGGCGTTGACCTGCGGGGTGCCCAGGTGGAGGACGCTGCCCACGTCGTCGAGGAGGGCTCGGATCTGCTCGTTGACCAGCTCCTGGACCACGTCCTGGGTGACGCTGGCGCCGTACCGCTGCTTGAGCACCGGCAGGGGGATCTTGCCCTTGCGGAAGCCCTTGATCTTGACCCGACCCGAGAGCTTCCTCAGGGCCGCGTTGACCTTCTTCTCGTAGTCCGCAGCGGGAACGGTCACGTTTGCGGTTCGCGTCAACTCGCCGGTCTCTTCGATCTCAAAGGGCATGAATCGATCTCCTTGGTTCTGCCAAAAAAGCGCGTTCAGGTGTCCCGGACGGGGGACGTGGAAAGGGCCGATGCGAGAGGGGGGACTCGAACCCCCACGGGTTGCCCCACTGGAACCTAAATCCAGCGCGTCTACCAGTTCCGCCACCCTCGCCCGTGGGGGGAGTAAGTAAACGCTTTACCGTGGTTAATCAAGCCGGTTTTGCCGTGGTGGACACCGGTGTGTGCGACGGGGTGGTTCGACGATCTCCGTCGTAGCGTCGGGGGTGGCGGTGGCATCGTTCGTGGCGTCGGGGTTGGCGACGGTTCATTTCCCCACCGAGTTCAGGGCCCCCACGGTCTACCCCCGGACAAGCCCGGGGGCTATAGATAGTGGGGCTTCACAGGGGCCAAGGCCCCGTTCCGCCGAGGGCATTGGAACGACGCGGTGACCCATTGAAGAATCGCCAGATCAGGGCTCCGGGGCCAGACGGCCGCCTCAGCCTTGACCGTGTGGCGGGACTTTTCCAGGCGGCACGAAAAATCTGGCGACCTTGGGCTCGCATCGGATGCCTGGTCCTGGATCATCACGAAGGTTCAAAACATCGCGGCGGAGCGGCCCCTTGGGGCCCGCGTAGCCCCACTACATTATAGCCCCCGGGATTTTCCGGGGGTAGACCGTGGGAGCCCTGAACTCGGTGGGGAAATGATCCGCCGCAAACCCCGACGTTCCGGTCTCTTTCCCCATCGAACCACCCCCGTCACCCCAGGGCTGGAATTCCGTTTGGGGCTTCGGTAGAGAGGGCGCTTCAGTTTCCCTTGCACGCGGTGCCAAGCTCATGAATCCCACATCTCGCGAGTAAGATGCGGAGCGGACTCATTGGTCACCTCCCATCAAGTAACTGGCGAGGTGGTGGGGGACCTAATGAGTGGGACAAAAGGTGCGCCGTCTTTCGGGCGCCCTTGCTCCGAACCGGAGGTGTTCTCCGGTCCAGGGGGAGCGTGGGAATTGAGGTTTGCAAATCACGGGCCATCTGGTTTGTTTGGAGTCCAGGATAGTTTGACGTTGGAGAGATCATGAAGCTCAGGTTGCCCGTACTACTCGTCCTCATCGCGCTGACATTCGGTTGCTCCAACTCGACCGTGCCCGGCGATGAGCCGCCGAGCCAGCCAGTGGATCTCGAGGAAGCCCAGGATGCCGAGATGACCGAGGAAGAGGCGCTAATCCAGGAGCTCGCCGCCGACGACACCCTGTCTTTGAGCCTGGGGATCACCCCGGCCGATCCCTCGGAGCCCCAGGTGTTGTCGGTGTCCCTCTTCGCCACGGATCGTCGGATGGAGCCCATCGGTCGGCATGAGGATGGATCCCCTGCCGAGGCTCGGCGGGTGTTGAACGAGGCGGAGCGCCAGGGGTTGATGAAGGCTCTTGCGGCGGCGGGGTTCTTCGAAGCTGCCTCTGAAGCCTACTCGGAGCGGGTGCCCGAGCCCACGGCGGAGCCGCCGGCGGCCGACCGGTACGAGCCGACCATGGAGGGGGTCTTGCGGATCACCGTGACGACCCACGATGACCAGTGGTACCTCTACCGATTCCTGGCGATCGACGACGTCGACGAGGCCGTCGCCTTCCTGACCACCCTGGAGGGTGGGGCGAGCCACGACACGGCGATCCATCTCTACGGGTTGGCCGACGCGCTGCGCGAGTGAGGCTCAGCAGAGCAAGCCGTCGACGATCCGGAGCTCTCGGGGGCAGGCTTCGGCGAGCTCCGTGTCGTGAGTGACGAGGAGGAAGGCCGTGCCGGTGTCGTCGTTGATCTTCTGGAGGAGCTCGAAGACCACCGCCGCCGAGGCGGTGTCGAGGTTCCCCGTGGGTTCGTCGGCCAGGACCAGGTCGGGCTCCATCATCAGCGCTCGGGCGATGGCCACTCGCTGCTGCTGACCGCCGGAGATCTGGCGAGCGTTCTTGTCGGCCTGGGAGGCGATGCCCACAGCGTCCAGGAGCTCCAGAGCCCGTTCCCGCATCTCCTGCGTGAACCCGCCGCCGTCGAGGGCGGCGGGCATCATCACGTTCTCGAGGACCGAGAAGGCCGTCAGGAGGTGGTGGAATTGGAAGACAAACCCCAGGGTCCGGCCCCGGAGGCGGGTGATGGCCTGATCGTCAAGGGTGGTGGTGTCGTCGCCGTGGACCAGGACTCGTCCCGAGGTAGGGCGGTCCAAAAGCCCCATGATGTTCAAGAGGGTGCTCTTGCCGGAGCCCGAGGGGCCCACGAGGGAGGTGAACTCCCCGGGGAAGATCTCGAGATCGATGCCCTTGAGGGCTTCGGTGATCACCACGTCGCCGAAGGATCGACGGACCTCTTCGAGGCGCAGGATCGGTGTCGTGTCGTCGTCACCCATTGTTGATCGCGTCTGAGGGGTCGAGGCGAGCGGCCTGGCGGGCGGGGGCCACGGCGGCGATCAGCCCCGTGATGGTGGCCAGGATCGAGGCGCCGATCACCAGCTCCGGCGTCAGGTCGATGGGGAAGAGGGAGTCTCCCTCGGGATCCCGGGCGAAGGTCACGAAGAAGAGCACCAGGAGCCATCCGAAGAGGGTCCCCAGCACGGAGCCCACCAGGCCCACCAGGGCGCCCTGGATCAAGAAGACCCGGACCACGGAGGACATGGGGGCGCCCATGGCTCGCAGCACCCCGATCTGGCCGCGGCGCTGGACCACGGAGACGATCAAGACGCTGGCGATGCCGAGGGCCACGGCGATGATCACGAAGACGGTGATCATCGTCGACGAGGCACTCTGGCTGCGGAGGCCCGTGAGGAGGTCTCGGTTGGCCTCCTGCCAACTGGTGGACTGCACGGGGTAGGTCTGGCGGAGGCGGGCGGCGATGGACTCGGCCTCGAAGATCTCGTCGACGGTCAGCTCCAGGCGGGTGACGCCGCCGCGGAGGTCCAGGAGGCTCTGGGCGTCTCGGAGCGCGATGATCGCCCAGGACTCGTTGGCCGCCTCGGCGCCGACGTCGACGATGCCCCGGACCGTGAAGGTCCGGCCTTCCCCGGCGGCGTTGACCAGCCGGAGACGGTCGCCGATGTCGGCGCCCAGGTCCCGGGCCAGGGTGGAGCCCAGGATCACGCCGGAGCCGTCGAGACTGTAGTCGCCAGCGGTCAGGCGGTCTTCGAGGTCGATGATCGGGGTGTACTCGTCGGGCCGGATTCCCAGCACCTGGATGGGCTTTCGGGAGTTGCCCCGGACGGCGAATCCCGGACCGGAGGCCACGGGGGCGACGGCGGCCACGCCGGGCTCTGCGCCGAGCTGGTCGGCGAGCTGTTGCCACCGGTTCAAGGGGCGCTCCCGTTGGGTGCGGGGCTGGACCCGGGAGAAGACGGCCTCCGTGGAAGAAGCCGTGTAGACCGGCCGAGTCTCCTCGTCGAGGCGCTCCACAACGATATGGGGTTGAGAGCCCAGGGTGGTGTCGATCAGGGACTCCTGGAGCCCCCCGATCAGAGCCGTGAGGAAGACCACCACGGCGACCCCTACGGCGGCGCCGGCGAAGATCAGGAGGGTCTGGGTGCTGCCTTCCCGGAGAAACCGGTAGGCGATGTACCACTCGATCCGGCGGGGAATCATGGTCGGACCCGGTCGCCTTCGGTGACTTCGGTGGTGAGGATTACCTGGTCCGAGGTGGAGAGCCCGTCGACGATCTCCACGTAGTCGTCGCCCACGAGGCCGATGGAGACTGAGCGCCTGAGGGCCTGGCCCTCGTCGGCGACGAGCACGTAGGGGTCGCTGGTGGCCCGGCCGCGGAGGGCCCGTACGGGGAGCACCGAGGCGTCCTCCCGGCGTCGGAGCTCGATGTCGGCGGAGACGGTCATGTCCGAGCGCAGGCCCTCGGGGGGATCGTCGAGGAGGCGCAGGAAGGCGGCCACCGTGGCTCGCTCCCGGTCGGCCGCCGGGTGGAGGCGGTCGAGCTCGGCCTCCATGGGGTGATCGGGGAAGGCGTCGGCCAGGACCAGGGCGGAGAGCCCGGGCGTGAGGTTTGCGATCTCCCGTTCGTCGGGATCGATTCGGATCTCCGGGCGACCCGAGGCGGCGACGAGGAGGAGCATCGCCCCGGGCTGTACGGTCTGACCGCGCTCCACAGACCGCTGGAGGACCACGCCGTCGAAGGGGGCTCGGATCTCGTGGTTGGCGAGGTTCACGGCGGCCAGGTCGCGGCCAGCCTGGGCCTGGCGGATCTGAGCGCTGGCCTCGGCCACGGCGCTACCTTGAGGGCTGGCCTCTTCCATCTCGGTGCGGGCTCTGTCCAGACCCACACGAGCCCTGTCGAACTCTCGTCGCCGCTGATCGAGCTGGGCCTGGGGCTGAACGCCGGCGGCGACGAGCTCTTCGGCGCGCTCCATCTCCTCCCGGGCCCCTTCGTAGACGACGGTGGCCTCCTCAAAGTTCCGAATCGCCCGCGGGGCTTGTTGCCGGACGGTTCGCAGCCGAGCCCGAGCTTGCTCCAGGGAAGCCTCGGCCTGCCGCAGGGAGGCTTCGGCCTCTTGGGAGTCCAGAAATACCAGCACCTCTCCTTCGGAGAAAGAGTCGCCCTCTCGAGCCCCGATCCGGAGCACTCGGCCCGGGACTTCGGCGCTCAGGTCGGCCCGCTCGGCGGGCTCCACGGTGCCCGTGACCACCAGTCGCTCCACGAGTTCCCGCTCCGTGAGGGTGGTCACCTCCACGTCGGTGCCACCGCGGAGCAGGACCACGCCGGCGATCACGGCCAGGACCGCCAGGACGAGCAGTATTTTCCACCAGGACTTCTTCATCAAAGGCTCGGAATTCCGTACCACTCTTCGTTAACGCTCCGTTGTTCCATGGCCGGAGGGTAGCATCGTAGGCTCCGGGGGCCAATGAAAGCGCCCTTCTAATACCATCCCGGGGTCCACCGGGCGCGATCCCGAAGATCCCGCCAGGGGAGTTCATGGGTGACGCCATCGAGGACCGCCCGAAGGAGGGCCTTATCACCGCTTCGTTCCAGGACTTGCCAGTGGCGACGACCTTCCTCGGGGTCGACGGCGGTCCACTGAGTGCCGACCAATTTATCGGGGTGGTGGGGAGCGTTGGGACTCATGAAGATCCCTCGTCGTCGACGAGGTGGCCCCAGAATCCGTCGTGCTTTTCGATCACCAGATCCTCGGTGACCGAGACCTGGCAGGCCAGCCGCAGACCGGCATCGCGGTCGTGAGGTGGGAAGTCCAGGCGCCACTCTTCCCGTCGATTCTTAGGACCTACCTGGCCCCGAAGGATCTCCACGGCGCAGGTGCCACAGGTCCCAAAGCCCTTGCAGTTGAACCACCGAGCCTGGCCGTTGTGGGGAGAGAGCCCGGCACGAAGCAGCACGTCCCGCAGCTTCTCTCCAGCTTCGCACTCGATGGTCTGTCCACGAAAGGTCACGGTCGGCATAGATACTCCCGGGTGTGGTCGACGTCGCCGCCGTCAACGTAGGAACGGCGGCGACATTGACCACACCCGGGGAGCTCTATTCGACCCCGAGGATCACCGTGGCCTCCGCTTCGAAGGTCATGCCCCAGGCCAGAGAGCATGCCGCCCAGCTCGTTGTCGACGCCGCCGTCTCCGGAGAAGTCGAAACAACAGTCGTCTGCGGCCATGGCCAGCTCGGTGATCAGGGTGGCCGGACCGGCGTCCAGACCGTCGGGATCCTCGTCGCAGGCAGCGGGGCGAGGATCGCTCTCGCGTCGCTGGAAAGCGTGCCGTCGCCGTCGAGGTCCTCGCCGTCCCAGTACTCTCAGGGTCACTTCGTCGGAGGAGCCGCCGAGTCGGCGATGGAGACCCGGATCTCCAGATCGCCCACCTTCACGAGGTCGCCGTCCCGGAGCTCGACACCGGAGAGGAGCACGGGGAGATCGTTGACTTTGGTGCCGTTCGAGGAGCCCAGGTCGCGGACGACGAATCGCCGGTTGATAGCGAGGAACTCGCAGTGGCGACGGCTGACGGCCTGGCAGGCGACGGTGATGTCCGCCTCGGAGGCCCGTCCCAGGATGGCTTGTCCCTCCACAGTGTAGTGGCGGGGCTCTTCGCCGTCTTCCCTGATGAGGAGGTCGAGGCGGCGGCCGTCCGCAGCGTCCATGCGGGTCGAGATGTACCGCATCATCGTGGTCTTCGACTTCTTCGAGCTCTTCCGGGCTGCCGACGACCGGGCGATCTGGGTGAAGGTCTGCTTCTGGGCGGACTGGGAGGTCTTCTTGAGCACCGCCCGCTCTTCCTTGAGGTCCTCGGCGAGCTCCCCGAGCTTCTGGTCGTCGATGCCCGACTTCAGGGCCTCGTCGATGGGGTCTTCGACCGCTTTGAGGCGGGCCTGGGCGTCGGCGCTGCGGCCGAGCTCCAGGAGTCCTCGGACCTCTCGGCGAGCCGCCTGGGCTTGAAGCACGAGGCGGTCTACGGTCACGGAGGCTCGTGGGCCGCTGCGCTCCTCGGCGATGGCGACGGTCACGGGGGTCACCTCCAGGACGGGCCCCGCCTCGTACCGTTGATATCGCAGGACGACCTCACCGAGGGACGGCTCTCACCGGCCTGACCGCCGGGCTCGACCTGGAGGACGGCCATCAGGAGGACCTCCTCCTCGGTGGCGAGGTCCTCCACCTCCACCAGGGTGCCTTCGTCGGCCTCGCGGTGCCGGAGACCACCCAGGACGCCCATCAAGGCGACGCCGTCGGCGGGGTGAACCTCGCACTCGATGTGGCTCAGGGTAGTGGCCCGCTCCTTCGCCAGGAGCTGCACGAACTCCATCTCACAGCTCAGGGTATCGGGGATGAAGGCGTACTCCCCGCGAGCCTCCATGGCCAGGGCTCCCACGGTCCACCCCCGGCTTTGAACCGGGGGTGGACCGCGGGAGCCCTGAACTATGCCTGGAAATGATCCGCCGTGAACCTCGACGCCACGATCCGTGCCGCCCGGCTCAAAACCCGAAGTATTTGGTCACCGACTTGGCGTCGGACCGGAAGGTCTTCATAAACCCCGTGAAGAGCCGGGACAGAGGGATCAGCGTCGCGAAGAGGACCAGGGCGAGGGCCAGGTCCGGCTGGGTGGCGTGGAGCACGGGCAGGGGCATGTAGAGCAGCCATACGGCGGCGACGGCCGCGGCGCCGAGTCCGAAGGCCACGAGGGCGACCACAGCCTCCCGTCGGTTCAGCTTGAAGGACCGGATCTGGAGCCACCTCAGGAACTCGTAGAGGCAGTTGATCACGGCGATGAGGAGGAGAAAGCCCAGAAAGATCCGGACCAAAAACTCGAAGTTCGAGCCCCGGGGCGGGTCCTCCATGGCCAGGGAGGCCAGGACCCCGTCGAGGATGCGTGTGGGCCCCGAGGCGTTCCAGGAGTTGGTGTTGGCGAAGACGAAGGCCCCGATGTCCTCGTCGTCGGCGAGGGCCATGGCGCTCGTGAAGGTCGCCGTGGCGCCGGAGCTCCGAAGGCCCTCTTCGCGGAAAGTCTCGACGATCTCCGAGGGGATGACCTGCTCGTCGTCGACGCGACCCTCGTTGAGGAAGAGCCGCAGCCAGGTGGACATGTCTCGAGGGCTCATGGTCACGAACCGGGCCGGCACGATCACGGGGTTGAAGGCCGGCTCCTCCCGGGCGGCGGGGAAGCCGAAGTAGTATTGGTGGCCCTCGACGAGCCGGGCCTGTGCCAGTTCAGACGTGGCGCTGGAGTTCTCCATTCCCAGGGGCTCGAAGATACGCTCGGCGACGATAGCGGCGTAGGGCTCGCCAGCGACGGCTTCGATCACCGCGCCGAGGATGGCGTAGTTCAGGTCCTGGGGTTCGACTGCGCCAGGGGGATTCCAGGTGGCCTCCTGGAGGAGGTGCTTGAGCGAGGCATCAGTGGCCGTCCAGGGAGAGAAGCCATGGGGCGCCTGAAGGCCGCTCTCGTGGCGCAGGAGGTGCCCGATGGTGATCGTCGAGGGCACGTCGTCGACCCAGGTGGACGCCGGGCTCTCCAGGGTCAGCTCCTCGTGGTCCTCCATCACCAGGAGGAGGGCCATGGCGGTGACGGACTGGGAGAGGGGGCCGATCAGGAATCGGGAGTCCACCTCGGCGGGCCCGAAGACCTCGAGGAAGAGGTCCTCGTCGGGTCGGACGATGCCCACCGCCAGGACCGGGGCCTTCAGGGCGGATTGGCTATCCTCGATCCAGGCCGACACCCGGTCCTCGTCGATCACCAGGCGAGACCGCTGGGTTTCGGCCGGAGGAGACCAGAGAATGGTGGCCGCCAGGGCGGCGGCGGCGATGAGGTAGAGGGACTTGTCCACGCAGCTCTCCACGACGTACGGCACACTCGAGGGTTCTCAAGGTGGCATAAATCGGAATCGCCGTCAGCCCCGGTTCGTCCTGGGGCGTGGGGGAGGGTCACCGTCGTGACCGGAGAGCTCTGAGACCTGCCGGCGCAGATCTCCGAACCGGAGGTAGAGGGCCGGGATGACCACCATATTGAGGATGGTCGAAGAGATGAGCCCAAAGAGGATGACCATCGCCATCGGTCCCTGGATCTCGCCACCGGGCTGGCCGGCCTGCAGGGCCAGGGGTAGGAGCCCCAACCCACTGGCCAGGGCGGTCATGACGATCGGTGAGAGCCGCTCCATGGCGCCGCGACGAACCGCCTCGGTGGGGTCGACGACCCCTTCCTGGTGATGGAGGTGACGAATATGGGTGACCAGGAGGAGTCCATTCCGTGTGGCGATACCAAAGAGGGTGATAAACCCGATCAGGGAGGCCACGGAGAGGACTCCGTCGAGGAGAAAGATGGCGGCCACGCCACCGATCAGCGACAGGGGCAGGTTGAGCATCACCAGGAGCGCGTCGCGGAGGGAGTGGAGCGTCCGGTAAAAGAGCAGGAAGATGCCGAAGATGGCGATGAGGCTCAGCCAGATGATAGTCTGGGAGGCCTGCCGGGCCCGCTCGAACTGTCCGCCGAAGAAGAGATCGTAGCCATCGGGGAAGTCCACCTCATCTGCGATCCTTGCGTCTACCTCTTGGACCATTCCCACCAGATCAGGGCTGGAGATGTTGAAGGAGACCGTGATCTTTCGACGGGTGTGAACCCGGCTGATCGTATTAGGTCGACGATCGCGGCGGATGTCGGCCAGAGCATGCAGTGGAATCTGGACCCCGTCGTCGTTGGTGATGAGGGTGCCGCGGATGGTGTCGACGCTCTCCCGGGCCGCCCTTGGATAGGTGGCCAGGATGTTGACGGTCCGCTGGCCTTCCAGGACCTGGCCTATGTCGGTGCCGGCGTAGGCGGTCTCGATGGCTCGATTCACCTGGGAGACACGGAGGCCGTGGTCGGTGAGAGCTGCCCGGTCGAGATCGACGATCAAGAAGGGGATGTCCGTCTGCTCTTCCACGGTGACGTCTACGACGTCGGGCACCTCGGAGATCACACGCTCCACGCGCTCGGCGAGTCGACGTAGCTCGTAGAGGTCGGGTCCGAAGATATCGAGGGCCACGTCGGCCCGAGCCCCGCTGAGCATATGATCGATGCGGTGGCTCATGGGTTGGTCGATGGCGACGTTGACCCCTGGAATCTCACCGAGGTCATGGCGGAGGGCGGCCAAGAACTCCTGGCGGCTGCGATCTCCGGGTTGTAGGACCACTTCGATCTCGCTGCTGTTGACGCCCATGGCGTGCTCGTCGCGCTCCGCCCGTCCGGTGCGACGAGCGGTGGTCACCACCTCGGGATGCTTCAGGAGGACCTCCTCGACCCATGTGCCGAGCTGATCAGAGGTTTCGAGAGAGGTCCCGGGTAGAGCGGTGGCGTGAACCGTCAGCGACCCCTCGTTGAACTCCGGGAGAAAGGACTGGCCCGCCTGGACCATCCCCCATCCAGCGATCGCCACGGCGAGCAACGAACACGCCGTCAATCCTTTCCAGTGGCCCAGGGTGGCGCTCAGGAGGGGCTCATAGCGAGCTTTCATCCATCGGACCATCCGGCTGTCGGAGCGCTGGAGAAGCGGTCGGTAGTCGCCGACCAGAAAGGAGCAGAGCACGGGGGTCACAGTGAGCGCTACCACCAGGGAGGCCAGCACAGAAACGATGAAGGCCACCCCCAGGGGGGCCAGGAGCCGTCCCTCCACGCCGGTCAGGAAGAGCAGGGGAAGAAAGACCAGGAAGACCACCAGGTTGGCGTACAACAGGGGGGAGATCACTTCCGTGGTGGCGTCGAAGATGACGGTCACCGTCGAGGGCCGCTCCTCGTCGGGGAGGTGTTCTGAGAGCTGGAGCCGGCGGATCACGTTCTCGACGACCACGATGGCGTCGTCGACCAGCACGCCCACGGCGATGGCCAGGCCTCCCAGGGTCATGGTGTTGATCGTGCCGCCCATGAAGTGGAGGACCATGATCCCCACCAGGAGTGAAAGGGGGATCACCGTGGCTGTGATGATCGTGGCCCGGAGGCTGCCCAGGAAGAGGAGGATGATGAGCACGACCAGCAGGGATCCGACGCCGAGAGACCGGAGGACGTTGTCGACGGCGACCTCGATGAAGTCGGCCTGTCGAAAGGCGTTGCGTTCCAGGACCATGCCTGAGGGGAGGGTGCGGTCGAGGTCATCGAAGACCTCGTCGAGGCTCCGGGTCAACTCCAGGGTGTTGGCGTCGGGTTGCTTCTGGATAGCGATGATCACCGCGTCTTCACCGTTCAGCGAGCCCTCGCCGCGCTTGAAGGCTTCCCCGACGGTCACTTCTCCGAGGTCGCCGATCCGCAGGGGGATCCCGTCTCGGGTCGTCACCAGAGTTTCGGCCAGATCGGAGACGCGATGGGCTCGGCCCAGACCGTAGATCAGGTACTCCCGACCGCCCTCTTCATAGATTCCAGCGGTGACGTTCTCGTTGGTCTCTTCCAGCGCGAGAAGCACCTCGTTGATGCCCACGCGGTAGATGGCGAGGGCCTCCGGTGAGAGCTCCACACGGTACTCTTTGACGCCGCCGCCAAGAGAGATCACCTGGGAGATACCCGGAACGGAGGTGATCCGCGGGTAGACCTGCCAGTCCGCGGCGGTACGCAACTCGATGGGTGAGTGGTCGCGGGAGCTCAGAGCGATCAAGAGGATTTCGCCCATCACCGAGGCGGGGGGGCCCATCATGGGCGGGTCTAGCCCTGGCGGGAGGTCCGCTGCGGCGGCCTGAAGGCGCTCGGAGACGACTTGACGGGCGAAGCGCTCTTCCACGTCCCACTGAAACTCCACGGTGATCACCGAGATCCCGACCCCCGATTCGGACCGGACCCGGCGGACGCCAGGGGCGGAGTTCAGAGCGCTCTCCAGGGGTACGGTGACGAGACTCTCCACCTCCTCGGGGGCCATGTCGTGGGCCTCCACGACGACCGTGACGGCCGGGGCCGCTAGATCGGGGAAGACATCCACAGGCATCTGTCGTGCCTGCCAGAAGGCCCACCCCAAGAAGACCATGGCCGCCGACAGGACCAGCAGGCGGTTGGCCAACGACCAGTGGGAGAGTCGGTGTAGCATCGGGTTCCTTTAGTGGGAGTGGCCGTGACCGACCTCTCCGGTGGCCGCCGCGGCCAGGAGAACGTGGTAGGCTCCAGTGGCGACGACTCGGTCGCCCTGATCGAGACCGGCGACGACACCTACGTAGTCGCCGTCTCGCAATCCCAGTTGCACGACCCGCCGTTCGAAGTGCTCGTCATCGAGGACCACGAAGACCACGTCCATGCCGGCCTCTTCCAGAACCGCCGACGCCGGGATCGTGAGGTCCGGCTCGGAGCGCTCCCCGTAGACGAAGGCTCGAAAGCTGGCTCCGACCCTGGCCGTCGGCGGCGGAGAGGTCATCTCGACGATCATCGTGGCCGTGCGGGTGGAGGGGTCGATCACCTCTCCGAAGCTGATCAGGCGGCTGTCTTCGCCGAGCACGATCTCGTGAGTGGGACCCTGACGTTGGAGGGAAAACCAGAGTCCTCGCGGTTCATCGATCTCCAGGAAGTCGGCCTCAGCGATCCGCGCCTCCAGCCAGAGGGTGTCGCGGTCGATGATCTCCACCAGGGCCTCCCCGGTGGTCACAAAGCCCCCATCGAGGAGAGAGCGCTGCACCACGACGCCGGCGATGGGGCTGCGAATCGGGAGACTCCCGGCGGTGGCCCGGCGGCCGGCGGTCCCGACTTGCTGGCGGCGTTGGCTGGCGCGGTTGAGCTCGACCTCGGCCAGGGCCAGATCGCTTTCGGCGTCCGCCAGGGCCCGGGCGGGCATGGCGCCGGACTCCACGAGGGGTCTGGTCCGTTCCAACTCCCGCTGGGCGCGGGTGAGCTGGGCCTGAGCGGTCTCTACATCGCTGGCGATGCGGGTCACCTCGCCAGGGTCGATACGGGGTGTGACGTAGGCCAGGATCTGGCCGGCCTCTACGGGTTCGCCGACCTCGAGGATTCCCCCCGAGGGGGCACGGACTTCGCCGTCGAAGGGGGCTGTGACCCGGGCCTGTCCACTGGCGGTGGGCGTGATCCGGGCGTAGACCGGAGTGGTGGGCCGCAAGGTCCGGAGCTCTGGCTGGACGACTTCAAAGCCCACTTTCTGCTGATACTCGGTCGGGAAATGGACTTCGCCGTGGCCGTGGTCGTGATCGCCGTGACCGTGGTCGTGATCGCCGTGGCTGTGGCTGTGGTCGCCGTGGCTGTGGCCGTGGTCACCGTGGCTGTGGCCGTGGTCACCGTGGCTGTGGCCGTGGTCACCGTGGCTGTGGTCATGGTCGCCGTGGTCATGGTCGCCGTGGCCGTGGTCATGATCACTGTGGCTATGGTGGTCACCGTGGCCGTGGTCATGGTCGCCGTGGCCATGGTCATGGTCATGGTCGCCGTGGCTGTGGTCGCCGTGGCTGTGGCTGTGGTCATGGGTGTGACCGTCGTGATCATGGGCCTCACAACCGGTCATGGCGAAGACCAGAACCAGGAGTAGGGGGAGACGCGTCGTGGTCGGTCCGGGCATTCTTACTCTCCCTCGAAGGTGTCGCCGGTTTCCAAGAGTTTCTGCAGGTTGATCAACTCTGCCCGGGTGGTCGCCGCGAGCTCCAGATACCGGAGCTCGGCGGCGATCAGTCCACTGTGAGCGTCGATAAACTCCAAGAGGCTCATCTCCCCGGCCAGGTACGACTGCTCAGCCAACGCGAAGAGGTGTCGGGCGCGCTCGAGCCCCTCGACCTCGTACTCGTCGGTGATGGCCAGGTACCGTCGGGCCGATCGGGCTTGAGCCATCGCTCTGGTGGCGGCCCTGTCTTCGAGGAGCCCACGCCAGGCGACCTCCGCGTCATGGCGAGCGTCGGCCTGGCTCACCTCGCCATCACCGCGATAGAAGATGGGCAGCGCTACGGCTACCCCGGCCTCCCATCCAAGGTGGCGCTCCCCGCCGCCGCGGCCTCGTTTGAGTCCGGCGTGGATCAGAAGGTCCGGGATCCATATCCGCCGAGCAGCCTGGGAGCGGAGAGTCTGAGAGTCGATGCGATGATCCGATGCGATGAGCTCGGGATGAACGGCCAGTGCTTCTCGAATCGCGTCGTCATCGGGGATCTCCCGGGGCAGGAGCTCTCCCTGGACGGAAAGGGTCTCGTCACTGAGACCGTCATCTCCGAGGTGAGCCGCTAACTCACCTCGGATCTGGTAGATAGCAGCCGTCTCCTCGCCAGTGATCGCCTCGTATTCGGCTCTTTCGAGTCGCAACCGCTCCAACTCGTACCGCGAGGACTCTCCGGCTTCCACCCGTTGTCGGTAGCTCTCGATGGCTCGCTCCAGGTCGACCGCGGCGTTGCGGTACGCGGTGATTACCTCCTGGCGATAGAGGAGCTCAAAAAAGGAGATCCTCACCTGGTGGCGATGACTGGCTCGCTCTACTCGGATCTCTTCTCCGGTAGCCAGGGCATCGGCCCGTGCCGCTTCCACGTTCAATCGGCGTTGACCAGAGGTCAAAAGACGTTGCTCGATGGTGAGGGTATCCTCGGTCTCGGTTGGGTCACTGAAGAGCTGTTCTCGGGTCCACCGAAAGTCCGGGTTCGGCAGGGCCTGAGCGATTCTTGTTTCAGCGTCGGCGTTGGCCTGGAAAGCAGCCCAGTAGGCCTCAAAGCCCGGGTGGTCACCTGCCAGGTGCAGTGCTTGGGCTTCGGTCAGGGGTTCGGAGATTGGCGTCTCCTGAGCTCCTGTTGGGGTGGCGATCAGAGAGATCACGACGATCCCCAGCAAGAGCGTTCGGAAAAGGGAAAACCGATGGCCGATCGGTTTTTTTCGATAAGGAGAGGAAACCTGGGGTGTCATCGCTGCATGCCGTCGAGGGGGTCAGGTCAGCCAGGCCACGGCGTGTTCCAGGCCGTGGTGGAGGGTATGAAAGTGGAAGAGGGTCAGGATGAAGATGGCCAGAAGCGCGCCGAGCCCCCAGAGACCAGGACGCTGCCAATTGCCATCGAGCAGAGCCTGTATTCGTTGTTCGATCCGGGTATCCCCGAACCGGAGGACGCCCGCGGGGACCTCGGCGCCACGACTCGCTCGAGCCACCGTGAGGATGGCCTCTGCTACGGTGATCCGGTCCTCGACGGTGGTAGCGGCCGCCTCGTCGCAGCATTGCTCGCTGGCCAACGCGATCTGCTCCAGAACGAATCGCCGCGTTGATGGTAGATAGAAGACCATGGCGATCTGGGTGAAGAGCCGATGGAGGGAATCAAACCGATGTCGGTGGGCCTGTTCATGAGAGAGTACGGCTTGTAGCTGAGCGGGAGAGAGGACTCTACGGAGTCCCTCGGAGAAGAGGATCCGACGGTGGAAGAGGCCGACGGTGACGGCGAAACAGGTGTCTGTCTCCACGACGTAGGCGCCGGTCTCCTCGTCGTAGGAAGAGAGCTTCGCCAGGTCATTGGCCCACCGGTGGGTCCTCCGAACCGCTCGCAGCGCGTCCCACCAGTGGTGCGAGACGATCAGCGCCATTCCCAGCGTAAACCAGGTCACCGGCGGCAGAAGCGCCGGCGGAGGGTAGTGGAGGAAACAGAGGTGGAGGGGGTGCCCGGCGTGGTCTCCACAGTGGTCACTGGCGATTCCGGCCAGGTCGATCAGGGAAGGAAAGTACGCCACTGTCAGGGCTAGACCTGCACCGATCAGTGGTGCCCAGGCGACCACTCGGAGCATCCAAACTCGTCGGTGAGGAGCGAAGGATTCGATACGGTGCTTCGAGAGTGCGAGGAAGAGCGAGCCCACCAGAGCACCGGTGAGAGCGCCGACGATTGCGACCAGCAGCGTTACCTCCATCCATCCCAAGAGGGTACTCATGATCGTTCCTCGTCGGCCTTGCGCTTGGCCGCGACCAGCTCTTCCAGTCGATTCAGGGTCTCTTCTCCGGCCTGGTCAGCGAGGTTGACGAACGCCTGCAGGGCGACGTCCATCTGGGAGCCCGTGACCTGGTCGAGGAGCTCACTGACCATCATCTCCGTGAGCCCTCGTCGGTCGACCTTGGTTGAGTACACATAGGCATGTCCGCTCTTTTGACGACTCAGGAGACCCTTCTCCCAGAGCCTCTTCATCGCCGACTGGACAGTGTTCAGGGTGATCTGGCGAGGCTCACCAATGGCCCGAAAGGAGGACTTCACGTCACTGCTCTCATGGTCCCAGAGGTACTCCATGAGGGCCATCTCTAGTTCACCCAGGTTGGTTGGATCTCTCTTCATATACGATCGCTGTCGTGTCTGGTGGTGACCGTCGTCGGGTCTGAGAGTCACGGTAGCGAAGAAAAACCGACTGTCAATCGGTTTTGGCCCGAGCAGCCTCTAGTCTCCGATGTCCACGCAGAGCTCTACGGACCGAACGGCGATATCGTGAGTGCCCAGGTTGGCATAGATCTGAATCGCCGTCAGCCCCGGCTCATCGTCGGGGTAGAGCATCCCGGTCCAGTCCAGAGAGCTCCACTGTAGGGTGTTGTCGATGGGGCCGCCGACCCGGTCGCCGTAGAGGGGCGACCAGACGCGGTATTCCGTGAAGGCGACGCTGAAGAAGCCGTGACCTTCGACGTGGACCGTGGCCTCCGAGAAGTCCAGGTCCTCGACGCTGAACCGAACCCGCAGGTAGTCGCTGGTGGTCAGGATCGGATAGCCGTTGGAGGTGGTGTCCACGTCGCCGAACCCGTAGGTGACGGTTCGGGCGTTGCAGGCGCTGCCCGGGGCCAGGGAGTACTCGCAGGAGGCGTCCCACACGTCGACCCGGGCGCTCGTGGAGTACTGGTCGTAGCGGATCCGAAAGACCGTCCAGCCCGTCCCGTTCATGCAGGGCTCGGAGAGGCCCGGAATGGGGCTGTCGTCTTGAGCGTCGGGGTCGTCCTGAGCGTCGGTGTCGTCCTGAGCGTCGGGGTCGTCTTGAGCGTCGGGGTCTTCTTCTGCGTCGACCTCTCCGTCACCGGTGTCCAGATCGGTGTCGTCCGTGTCGACCGCTGCGTCAACGCCAGTGTCCAGATCGGTGTCGTCCGTGTCGACCTCTGCGTCAACGCCAGTGTCCAGATCGGTGTCGTCGCCGGAGTCGTCAGCGTCGCCGGAGTCGGCAGTGTCGCCGTCGGGCTCGGTGGTCGCGTCGAGACCAGCGTCGTCGACAGGTATGGCCTCATCACATCCACTGCACCCCCCGAAGAGGGTGCAGAGGACCAACAGGAGCGCCGGGACGAGCCATCGCGTGTCGTAGGGGGTCATAATCACTCAAAGAAGATCAGCGTAAACTCAGTGCTCTCCTCGATGGACACGCCGGATCCGTCCGTGTCGGAGGACGAGTTGCCGGTGATATGAAAGACGCGTCCTGCGGGGACATCAAAGAGCATCACGGCGTCCATGGTGGTCTTCATGGTCGGCATGCCACCGGGAACCTCGGCGTGGGCCTGGGCCATGGCGTCCCGTTGGAAGTTGGCGGAGTCGATGTCGGCCCGAATCCGAAGGTTACCACAAGTGGAGCGATCGCACTGCTGGGGTTCGCCGGCGTCGAGTTGGATGGTGCCAGCGTCGAACCTGGTGGTGATCGAGTCGCCGGGGGCGACGGGCCCTTCGGGGAGCTCGAGCAGGGAGAGGACGTCGGCGGGCAGGAGGTCGACGTACTGAACGGGACGCTCTTCCTCGACCTGGCGAGTGCGACGCTCTTCTTGACGCACCTCCTGGGTCAGGGTGACCTCACCGGTTCTTGTGTTGATGGTGGCGCGAGAGCTCGCGCTGGCGCCGTCGACGCCCAGATCGGCGCCGAGGGTGATGTTGCCGTCCTCATCGGAGAACCGGGCGATGGCGTAGCCGCTCTCGGCATCGCTGACCTCCACGAGGACTCGCTCGTAGAACTGAAACTCCCCGCGGGGGGTCATGGTGGCCCGCAGAACCCGCACCTCGTCGGGAAGACTGTCCACGGTGGTGCGACCCGCCGCGCCCTCGAGCACCATGCGGTCCACGGGGATCTCGAGGTCGTAGCGACCGTCGGCGAGCTCCTCGCGCACGTGGAGGGTGAGGTCGGTCTGAATGGTGATGCGGTCCGTCTCCTCGAGGCCCATCTCGGCCATCCCGGGCATGCCCATGCCGCCCATGCCGCCCATCATCTCTCCCATCTCTCCACCGATGGAGAGCTTGATGTCCGTAGCGCTCTCAAAGCTCAGCCGGTAGGACTTGCCCACCTCCAGGTTCCATCGCCACAGCTCGGGATCCTCGCCGGACTCGGCCTCGATGGTCACGTCGGTGTCGATCGCGACCTCCTGCTCCTCTTGATCGTGTACATCTTCCTGTACCTCGACCTCTTCGTGTTCGACCTTCTCTTCCTCCGGGGCCTGCTGGGTTCGATGACTACGCTGGGCGTTATCGACGGCGGGGATGTTGACCCCGAGGGTGCTCGTGCAGCCGCCGACGAGGAGCAGGGAGGTGAGGACTAGTGGAAGGACAGGGGATCGACTTTGCATAACGTTGACTCCAACAGGTTTCGAACTCTGGCATGTAGAACAGCGAGGGACCATTACGACGACGATGAGCGCGAGGCCATTCAAAGTTTGTGTACTGCGCGCCGACGGCGCGAGTTACGGGCCTGAATAGATCCAGTACCCGAATCGCTGGGGTTGGTGGAAGTCCCCGCGGAGAGCCGTAGACCAGCCATAGGCGAGGCGGCTCCCGTCGGCGGGGCGATCGAAGCGAAAGAGGTTCGCGCGCCAGACCTGGCCCGGTTGGGGGGGAAGGGCCACCTCGTCGAAGGGGAGTCCGTCCCAGGGGATGAGGATCTCGACGCTCCAAAACTCGTCGGTGTGATCCACATCATTGAGGCGGCCGTCGACGTGAACACCGATCGTCAGGCCCTCCAGATCCCAGGCTCGGCCCGCGTCGATCGCCCTCCGGCGGTGGGGGCTCTCTCCGAGAGGCTCGTCGAAATGAGCATCAAAGATAGTGCCAAGGGCATTGACCTGCAATTCCACGTAGGAGCCCTCGGCGCCTTGAGGAGCCAGGAAGATCTCGATGACCTCTTCGGTCCACAGGTCGGCGTCGCGGTCATCGAGAGTCGACCAGATATGCTCATCTTCCAGGAAGATCCCGATCACGAGGGCTTCTTCGGAGTAGGCGATTCGTGCGGTGGTACGCCGTTCAGAGGCGTCACCGAAGGGGCTCAAGTCCAACGTCGGGAGCTCTCCCCACAATGCCTCGTCGAGGCGTCCATCGATCTGAAGGGCCGCGATCTGGTCGGCGCCCACAAGAGGGACCCTGTGGTGGGGAAAAGTCTGGTCGAGGGAATCGACGATCGCCTCGATCGCGGGGTCTATGGCTGTGTCGTCATCGGCCACGGTGTCACAGCCCAGCGCGACCGTGGTCGCGCAGAAACCCGCGGCGACCAGGGCGAAGACGCGACCGTGCAGACCGCGCGCTCCTACGCTCCCTGGGTACAGACGAACCGCGGGCCATCGGTAGTCGTGGGTCTGAAAGCTCATGAGGGTGCCGTGGTTCGATGTCGAAGACCAATGATCCGAGCAGACCGCTGTCTTACAGGAATCTCGAGCGAGTTGCGATCCCAGGAGCCTGTTGACACCGCACGCCGCCGGTTCTTGCGCCGAGAGCCGTCACCTTCGAGGTCGGCCCCACCTCCACCGCGCACTTGCACACTCGGCGAAAACCTGCGCCGGAGGCGGCAGGGCTCCGGTGCTCTTCCCTTCCTCGCAAACCACCCGTTCTCACGCCGAGAGCTGCCCCGCCCAACCGATCAATCAACGTGACCCAGATTCAAATCATGCTTGAATTTTTATCAAAAATGATAAATCATTCTCCCATGCTTCACCAAAAAGACATCGACGAAGAGGAGCTACGAGAGCGGCTGGTGTATTCGCTCCTGGGGCCGAGCATTCGACTCGCCGCTGCCTCAGGACTCTCCCTGAAGAAGGTCACCGAGCTGTTGCGGATCGGCTACTTTCACGAGTTTCGCCGTCAGGGGAATTCCCTCGCAGACATCGGAGACGCCCTCGGGGTGAGCATCGCGACGGCAGCGCGGTTGTCGAAGAAGCTGAAGAGCAACTTCTTTCGGCCCGAGCAAGAGCACGAGTTGCCGCAGCGGATCGAGTACATGTTGTGGGCCGAACCCTTGTCGGAGGCGCGTATCAAACAGGTCTTGCCGAGGGAGGAAGCCCAGGACGTGGAGGAGGCACTGGCGATCCTCCTCGACCAGGAGAGGATCTACGAAGACCCCGAGGATCAGGGGGCGTACCGGCTGACGACCCGACGGGGTCGGTTGGTGCGAGAACATTGGTACTCCCGTGTGGGGGCGCTCAACAGCCTCCTCGGGAACCTCCTGGAGACCGTGGAGGCCCGGTTCTTCTCGAAGGACCTGCCATCGCTATCGCGAACCCTGAACTTTCGTATCAACCCCGATCAGGTCGAGGAGCTTCAGCGGTTCTATGAGGAAGTGCTCTGGCCGAAAATGGTGAGCCTCGACGAAGAAGCGGACGAAAACCACCACCATGTGCGGCTCAGTATCTTCTGGGTCGTCGACGAGGAACCGAAAAAGTGAGGAGGAGAATGATGAACGCAGCAAACTTGAGTCAATGGGCCGTTCGAGCAGGGATGGCTCTCCTGGTGATGGTCGTCGCGATTGGTTGCGGGGAAGAGGAGGAGGAGACCCCGGAAGCAGACTGTGGACAGGGTGTCGTCATCGAGGCCGATGGCGAGGTCTATTGCGCTTACGGCAGCGCGATCACCGAAGAGGGCTTCACCTGTCCCGAGGAGTTTTCGATGGGGAGCACCTATGGAGACATCGTTCTCTGTGGACCCAGCGATCAGCCACCCCAGGCGATCTTGGACGTGGTCCTCAATGAGTTTACCGCGGGGCTGCCCACAAATACCTGTCAACAAACGACGTGCGGGCTGGATCAAACCTGCACGGCGGGGAGCTGCGAAGACAGAGAGTGCTGGTCCGACAGTGATTGTCCCCCGTCGGGGGAGTGCAACCTGGGTCTCTGTGACGTGGATGAAGAGCCGGCCGGAGAGGATCGCGTATTGCTCTTGCTCTCTCAGCGAGTGAGTTGGCAGTGTACGGATTCTGGAAACGGACGGCTCAGCATCGCGTCGGCGCTGCAGGACCTAATCTCGTCGGAGTCCGCGTCGGTAGGAATGGTCGCGTATTCCACGTGGGCTCGGCCGTGGGCCTTCGGGATGACCCAGGAGGATCTCCAGGGTCCCTTCGATTCGGCCTCTGGGCTCGGGCCGGCCTCAGACCTCCAGGGAGCGCTCTCGGTCGCGGCTCAAATACTGGCCGACGACTCCGACGACGACCATCAGTATCACCTGGTGATCGTCGACACCTCGATCCCGGAGCCTCAGTGCAACGAGGGGTGCGATAACGATCCGAACTACGGAATGTGTGACGCCGACGATATCCCCGAGGGAGAATACGTGGACTTCGACGGTCCCTGCACGGCCTACAATCAGCCCGACACTCTGACCCAGCGATTCCAGGACGCCGTAGACGCCGTGGAGAACCTCCGGGTTTACGTCGCGTTGCTCTCCGACACCCCCGAGGACATCGAGAGTCTTTGTGGCGATTTGACGGACTTCGGGACCGATGAGGCGCTCAACCTCTACCAACCCATTTTGGACGGGCTCGACGTGGACACGACGATCGTCCAGGAGATACCGACGGAGTTCGACTTCGCTGAGTTTCTTTCGATGACCGGGGAGTGAGAGGCCCTGGTGGTCATCGAAGCCCGTGTCGCTTCAGCATTCGATAGACCGTGGTGCGGGCGACACCGAGGCGGCGAGCCATCTCGGAGATATTGCCCTGGGCGGCGTCACGAGCCCGAAGGACGGCGCGCTTCTCCGACTCCTCTGCGGAGACGGGGGGCTCGTCGGCTCGAGGTAACCGGTCTGAGGTAGACGTGGAAGCATCGGGGAAGTCTTCGATCTCCAGGGTGTCTCGTCCGTCCGCCAGGATCAGCGCGTGGTGAAGGGACGTCTTCAGCTCGCGAATATTGCCGGGCCAGGGATGGGTTTGGAGCCAGCTCTGGCAGTCTCGCGAGAGCCCGGGCGGTCGACCTGGAGGAGGGCACAGACCTTCCAGGAGATGTTCGGCGAGCTCGACGATATCCTCTCGCTGACGCAGAGGGGGAAGACCGATGGGGGCCCCCCGAATCCGGTAGAAGAGGTCACTTCGGAACTCACCGCTCTCGACCATGGCGGGAAGGTCTCGGCAGGTCGCGCAGATCAGACGAATGTCGACTACCTGGGTCTCTAATTCTCCGACGCGGTTGAACGATCCGTCTTCCAATACCCGCAACAGGAGGGCCTGAAGAGAGGGAGACATCTCGCCGACTTCGTCGAGAAAGAGAGTTCCCTGGTGGGCCGCGGCGACCCGACCTTTTCGACCCTCGGGGCTGGCGCCGGTGAAGGCCCCGGGACCGTACCCGAAGAGCTCGCTTTCCAGAAGACTGGGGGTTAAGGCTCCACAATTCACGGAGACGAAAGGACCATCGCTTCGGTCGCTGGCCCTGTGGATCGCTTCGGCCAAGAGATTCTTCCCCGTGCCTGTTTCGGCGAGGAGAAGGACCGGGAGGGAGGAGCGGGCGAATTTCGCGGACCGCTCTTTTGCTTTTTCCAGGGCCGGGTCGGTTCCGAAGAGACGACCGAAGGGGTCCTTCTTGGGCGCCGGGAGTCCGGTGTAGATCGGGCGCCGGGGAGGGTCCGAGGGCTGGCGAACGGCCTGGTACCAGCTCTCTTCGATGGCTCGGGCGGCGCCGCTGATCGAGTATTTGGCCAACGGGTCCAGAGGGCTTTGAAACGAGGTGGCATCGAGGACTGCCACCACCTCCCCATCGGGGTTGCGAATGGGGCAACTGTAGCAAATCAGGGAGTGATTCACCCGTTCGTAGTGGGCGTAGCCGCTCACCACGACCGGCCGCTTCTCCGCCAGCGCCGTGCCGATGGCGTTGGTGCCTCGAATTTCCTCGGCCCATTGGGCCCCCTCGATCAGCCGAACGTTGCGGGCGTGGTCGGCGAACTCTCCACCCCCCAGGGTCGTGATGACCATTCCGTCCCGATCGGCCAGGAGGAGAAGGAAGTGGCGGGCGCTGAAGGCGGCGGCCGTGGTCTCGAGGATCTCCTCTCCCTCTACGAGCAGACGGTCCAGCTCTTCTCGGCGCTCCCGGATTTGCTGGGGAGTAGCGATGGACTCCACCTCTTCCGGACCGTCGGGGTCCACGCCCAGCGCCCGGACACGTTCCCACCGTTGAAGTAGTTCTCGGGAGAGGCTGTTGCGGGAGAGGCTCTCCCGGCGCCCGTTCAGAAATCGCTGCCATGTGGAAGCGACGGTTTCATTCAGGATCAGAAAGTCCATCAGTACGGTGCTCGCGCGGGGGGCCGTGGGTTCCACAAGTGTAGAGACGGGGATGGAAAAGGGCAAACCGACGGAATCTCGGACGTACTGATTCGCGACACCTACGCGACACAACCATGTATCGAAACGCTGCAACGGCAACAGTGTCTGTGGATGTGCCCAAAATGAGTTTGGGCAGTCAGGACCTGGAGAAGAGCCTGTTTCGGCGGTGTATCTTGAGCCCTGGCACGAGCCTTGAAGTAGAGGTGTGGACCAGCAGGTTCCTGTTTCTTCCCCCAACGGAGCGACCATGACAATCTACAAGACCCCCAACTCCGACGGCTCGATCGTTTCCTTCGAGTCTCGGTACAACAACTTCATCGGCGGCGCCTGGAAAGAGCCGAAAAACGGCGAATACTTCGAGAACGTCTCACCCGTCACCGGCGAGGTGTTCTGCGAGATGCCCCGGTCGACGGAGGCCGATGTGGAAGCGGCCCTCGACGCCGCCCATGCGGCAAAGGGAGGGTGGGGACGAACCAGTCCGACGGAGCGGGCCTCCGTGCTGAACCGGATCGCCGACCGCCTGGAGGAGAACCTGGAACGGTTCGCTGTGGCCGAGTCCTGGGACAACGGCAAGCCAGTTCGAGAAACCCTCGCCGCCGATATGCCCCTTGCGGTGGATCATTTCCGATACTTCGCCAGCGCGATTCGGGCCCAGGAGGGGTCCCTGGCGGAGCTCGACCACGACACCGTGGCCTACCATTTCCATGAGCCCCTCGGCGTGGTGGCCCAGATCATCCCCTGGAACTTTCCGTTTCTGATGGCCGCCTGGAAACTGGCTCCGGCCCTGGCGGCGGGCAACTGTGTGGTCCTGAAGCCAGCGGAACAGACCCCGGCGACGATCAGCCTCTTCATGAACCTCTGCGGTGACCTTCTCCCCGACGGGGTGTTGAACGTGGTCCACGGGTTCGGGGTGGAGGCCGGAAAACCGCTGGCCTCCAGCGACCGGATCGCCAAGGTGGCGTTCACCGGTGAGACCACCACCGGTCGATTGATCATGCAGTACGCGTCGGAAAACTTGATCCCCGTGACCCTCGAGCTGGGCGGAAAGTCGCCGAATATCTTCTTCGCCGATGTGTTGCAGGAGGACGATGAGTTTCGCCAGAAGTGCCTGGAAGGCTTCGCGATGTTCGCGTTGAATCAGGGAGAAGTCTGCACCTGTCCGTCTCGGGCATTGGTCAGCAAAGAGATCTACTCCCAGTTCCTGGAGCTCGCTGTGGAGCGAACTCGGGGAGTGCGACCGGGGAACCCCCTGGATACGGAGACGAAGATCGGCGCTCAGGCGTCCAACGATCAGTTGGAGAAGATCCTCTCCTACATCGATATCGGCACCAAAGAGGGGGCCCGGGTCCTCCTCGGCGGGAAGCGGGCCGAGATGGAGGGGCACCTGGCCGGCGGATACTACGTGGAGCCCACCATCTTCGAGGGAAACAACGCCATGCGGGTCTTCCAAGAGGAGATCTTCGGGCCCGTGGTCTCCGTGACCTCCTTCGATGGCTACGAAGAGGCCATCGAGATCGCCAACGACACACTCTACGGTCTCGGGGCCGGCGTATGGACCCGGAATCAGCAGACCGCCTACCGGGCGGGTCGGGAGATCGAGGCCGGTCGAGTCTGGACCAATTGCTACCATCTCTACCCCGCCCATGCGGCCTTCGGTGGATACAAGCAGTCCGGTGTGGGCCGTGAGAACCACAAGATGATGCTCGACCACTACCAGCAGACCAAGAATCTTTTGGTAAGCTATGACCCGAAGCCGATGGGCTTCTTCTAACATCTGATAGAGTTCGATACGCCCCGGACCTCTCCGCTTCGTTGGATGGGTTCGGGGCGTTGGCGCTGCATGGACTGACCCCAGGAGGAGGAGCATGAAACCCCGAGTACAAGCCACAGAGGCCGCTCTGAAACTGATCCGGACCCTTCAAGCGCGACATGGGGACCTGCTCTTTCATCAGTCCGGAGGGTGTTGCGATGGAAGCGCGCCCATGTGTTACCCCGTGGGAGACTTCCAGATTGGTCAGAGAGATGTCCTCCTGGGACAAATCGGAGGGTGTGATTTCTATATCGGTGGTCGACAGTGGGAGACATGGAAGCATACCCGTCTGACCATCGACGCCGTGCCCGGCCGAGGGGCGGGATTCTCACTGGAGGCGCCGGAGGGGATGCGGTTTTTGACTCGTTCCGATCTCTGCGAGGTGCCCGAGTAGGTTCGACGATTGAAGAGTGCCATGAAATGGAGCGTACCCGAGCCGTTCCGACCTCCCTATCAGAATCGTGCCGTCACCCCCAGGGTCGGCAGAAACGGCAGCCCTCGCAGGGGCTCGGAGTCGGTGTAGTCGAAGTTGTACCGGGTCCCCTCGGGGTTGACGGCGTTGTACACGTTGGTGATGTCCAGGTAGGCTGACAGGGTCCAGGTGTTGAAGATCCACCGCCGGTCCACTCGGATGTCGAGCTGGTTGAAGGTGCCGGCCCGGGTGCTGTTGGGATCTCCGAACTGGGGGCGGTAGGTGTCGGCGTCGGCGTCGAAGGCGGCGCCGACGATGGGGGTCTCGGGGTTGCCCGTGACCAGCCGGAACCGGCCGGAGACGTCGAAATTCCAGGGGAGGTTGTAGCCGGCGACGAGGGTCAGGATATGGGTCTGGTCGAAGCCGAAGAGCACCCAGTCGCCGGTGCTGCGGCTCAGGCGCTCCGACCGGGACAGGGTGTAGGCGATCCAGCCGAAGAAGTTGTTTCGGGGGTTGTGGCGTACCAAAAGTTCCCAGCCGTAGGCCCGGCCCTGGCCGGTGTTGTCGTAGATCAGGGGTCGGCGGCGGCCCTCGTCGTCAAGGACCTCGGCGTTGGTGGTGGACACCAGGTCGAAGCTGTCTCGGAAGAAGAGGGTGGTGTCTACGGTGACGAAGTCCAGGGGCCGCCACTCCGTGCCGAGGGCGTAGTGCATGGCCTTCTCGAAGGTCAGGTCCGGGTTGCCGAAGTCCTCCTCGGTCTGACCCGGGATGGGGGGCTGGGTGAAGAGGCCCACGCCGCCCTTCAGGAGCACCTCGTCGGTGAGGCGGTACCGGGTGGAGAACCGGGGAGAGATGGAGACCTCGTTGACGGGCCCGAAGTAGTCGGCCCGCAGCCCCGGGGTGAGGGTCCACCGGTCGAAGAGCTCGTAGTCGACCTCGGCGTAGACCGCGGGGAGCACCTCGTAGACCTGGCGCTCGTCGCCGAGGTTTCCTTCGATGTTCGGGGCGTCGCTCTGGCCGTCGGCGCTGGAGGTGTCGTCGGTGGTGGCGTCGAAGTCGGGGAAGGCGAAGGAGTATCGAATGTCTCCGAGCTGGGCGTCCACCCCGGCCCGCAGCCGCAGGTTCTCCGAGAGCTGCACCCGGTTGTCCCATCGGATCTGGGAGGTGTAGTAGTCCAGGATGAAGAAGAGGTCTTCTGTGGCCTCCAGGGCCACCCGGTTCAGGCCGAAGGACCCCATTAAAGAGCTCTCCAGGGGCATGTCCTCCGGGGTCCACTCCCACCGGGCTTGGCCGCGGTGGAAGAAGTTGTCGAACCCGACCTGGTTGACCTGGATGTTCTGATCCCCCTGGGGCTCGCCTTCGGGGAGGATCAAATCCAGGCTGTCGTCGGAGCCGTAGATGAAGAACTCCACCTTGTGGTTGCCGCTGTCGCTGCGGTAGGTGGTCCAGCTCTGATAGTCGTAGTACCGGGGGGTGACGATGATGTCTGTCTCCAGGCGGCGCAGGATGGAGGGTAAGAAGAGGTCGTAGTAACTGCGGCGGCCGGAGAGGGCGAAGCTCCAGTTGTCGTTGATCGGCCCCTCGACAATAGCGGCGCTGTTCAGAAGATCGACCTGCAGGGTGCCGTGGAACCGGTCGGTCCGGGGCGACCGGGTGCCGATGTCGATCACCCCGGCGGTGGCCCGGCCGTAGCGGGTGCTGAAGTTGCCGGGGTAGAAGTTGATGGCGTCCACCATCTCGGTGCTGATCACCGCCGGGCCGCCCAAAAAGTGAAAGGCGATGGGGATGCTGTCGCCCTCGAGGAAGATCGCCGTGTCCTCCGGGGCGGATCCCCGGACGATGATCTGGCCGCCCAGGAACTGGGGCCGGGCGACGCCGGGGAGGTTCTGCACGGCCCGGATCACGTCGTTGGCGGCGCCGGGGATCCGGCGGACCTCTTCCAAACGAATGGTCTGGCGCGTGACCTCGGCCCGCTCTCGCTCGGCGGTGGTGCGGACCGTCAGGCTGTCGTACGTCTCGGCCCGGACGTAGAAGGTGCCTTCGGTGATCTCCTGGGCGGCCACCTCAACCTCGAAGCTCGCCGTGATGAAGCCGTCGCCGGTGACCCGCAGGACGTACTGACCCGGGGGGACTCCGCGGAACCCGAACCGCCCCTCACGGACCGAAAAGTCCTGACGAATCTCCTCGCCGGTCTCCTGGTCCAGGAGGGTGATCTCCGTGCCGGCCAGCGGCGACCGGGTGCCGGCTTCCCGGATCTGTCCGACCAGGTTCTCTACCTCTCGGGTCAGGGAGTACTCCACCTCGGTGGTCTCTCCCTGGACGAGCTCGATGTCGGTCTCGAAGTCGGCGTACTCCTCGACGCTCAGGGTCACGGCGTAGGTGCCGTGGGGCATCTCCTCGATGAGGAAGTTCCCGTCGGCGTCGGTGAAGGTCCGGGCCTGCGGCGGGGGGCTGTGTTCGTCGCCGACGTAGGTGATCTCGATGCGGGCTCCCTCGATGCCCTCGTCGGTCTCGGGGTCGGCGAGGCGGCCGGCGAAGTTCGCCGGGAAGATGGGGAGGCTGAACCGCACGGCGAAGTTCAGGGTCACCGGAACGGGGGTGCCGTCGAGAGTGGCCGGCTCGAATTCGAACTGCCAGGCGGCGTCCATGGCGGCCTCGTCGAGGCCGTAGCCCAGGCCCTCGGCGACGACGACCTGCTGGACCATGCCGTCGGCGTCGATGGTGATCTCCAGGATCACGTCGCCCTCCACCCGGGCCTCCACGGCCTCGTTGGTGTAGTCCGCCCGGACCTCTCGGCGCAGCGACGGGGGGACGACCTGGCCCCGAGTGGGGAGCTCGTCAGCCTCGCCGACGTCTTCGACTTCGACGTCGGGCTCGTCGGCGAGGGCCTGCCCGGAGAAGACCAGGGCGGTGAATGCCAGGGAGAGGAAGAGGACCAGTACGATTCTACTTCGCAAGAGCGTCATCGGGACCTCACAAGGAGCTGGGCTTCCGCCCAATCAAGGCCCAGGCGGCCGTCCCGGGCGATGGACCAGAGGCGCACCCGGCAGTCTGAGCCCTCGGGCTCCATGCATCGCCGCTCTCGATCCTCGGCGGAGACCCGGAAGGTCGTGATCGGGGCCTCTTCCAGAGTGTTCTGGGGCGGGGCGAAGAGGCGGCGAGAGCCGCCGAGGTTTCCGCCGGTGGTGAAGTACCGGAACACGAAGGCTTCCTGGCGCGGATCTCGGGGCTGGGATTGGCCCTGGGGCGTGGGCGGCGTGTAGGTCAGGATGCTCTCCGGATCGAGTGCACCCCGGACCTCATAGACGACGTCCTCCAAGACGACGAGCTCCTCGCCGGGGGGGATGAGCACCCACTGGTCGTCGTGGTCGGCGCCGGCTTCGATGTCCCAGCCGGCGGCGATGAGCGCGTCGAGGTCATCGGGATCCTCGGGGCGGATGGCGATCCCCTCCATCCGGGGGTTCTCGTTTACCTCTTCGGCGCCCCCCCAGAGGGTGAGCCGCTTGGAGGTCACGACCCGCTCGTCGCCGGCCTGGACCTCGAGCCGGATGCTCACCTCATAGCCCTGGGAGCAGTCCCCACCGGGGAGGAATCCGGCGAGCTCCGGATCGTCGACGGCTTCCAGGACGGCGGCCACGATGGCCTCGCAGAAGGCCCGGACCTCTTCTTCCCCGAAGGGGTTGAGGAAGGTGGCCTCGGGCTCGTCGGCGTTCAACAGGAGCTGGGCCAGGAGGTCGTCGATGTCGCCGTTGTCGCCGTCGCCGTTGTCGTTGTCGCCATTTCCGCCGTCGAAGTCGTTGGCCCCCAGGTCTTCCAGGAGGTCCTCGTCGAGGGGACACTCGAAGTCATCGCCGGCGGAGGTCCGCACGGGGCACCAGGACCAGAAGTAGGAGATCTCCTGACCAGGGGGCGCCCACACCAGGGCCGAGAGGGTCACGGGCTCAAAGGCCCGGGCCACCACGGGGTCGCCCTTGACGGCCATCACCCGTAGCTTATCGACTCGCCAATAAGGTTCGAACTGCCGTCCGCACCCGACGACGACGATCCCCATCAAGAGGACCGCCAGGGCTACTCTCCACCATCGAACCATCGCTAGGTGCTCCCGACAGAATTACCAGGTCAGCTTGACGCCGCCGCTCTTCAGATAGGCGGCCTCTTCTTCCAGGACCGCGCGGGTCAGGGGCATGGACTCTAACCACCCCTCCGGAAAGACCAATGAGAGAGTGTCGTCACGGGCGACTAATTTCAAGTCCGGCACTTGATCGTCAAGGCGGCTGCGGTTGAGGCGGATCGCCAGCCGGAGCAAGACGGACAGGCGCAGGCCCTGGGTAGGCAGATCTCCCGGGGCGTTCTGGAAGCGGTGGGGCTTGAAGGATCGCCGGTGGCTACGGACCATCGCCCAGAGCAAGTGCTGGTCCTGGCGAGAGAACCCGGGCATGTCGGAGTTCTCGACAAGGTAGCTGCCGTGCTTGTGGAACCGGGAGTGTGAAATGGCGAGGCCGATCTCGTGGAGTTGGCAGGCCCACCGGAGGAGGCTCTCCAGGTAGTCGGAGTCGAGCTCCCAGGCGTCGCGCACCTGGTGGAGGAGCCCGACGGCGGTGTTCTCCACCCGCTCCGCTTGGACCTGGTCGACGCCGTATCGGGTGGCCATGACGGCCACGGTGCGCTCCCGGATGTCCTCGCGGTCCATCCGTCCCAAAAGGTCGAAGAGCAGCCCCTCCCGGAGGGCCCCGTCGGAGGGGACCATCCCGTCGAGCTCGAGGATCTCGAAGATGGCGATCAAGATCGCCAGCCCCGCCGGGAACACCGGGGCCCGTCGCTCGCTCAGGCCCCGGAGACGACCGGGGTTGGCCTCGCCATCGCGGATCACCCGGTCTTTGATCTTTTGAAGCCCCTTGTGGGTCAGCACGCCGCGAGACCACCCCATCTCCTCGGCGATGGTACAGGCCGCCTTATTGGTCCCCGAAGATCCGAAGGCTTCATCCCAGCCGACCCTCCGGAACGCGGGCACCAGGAGCTCGACCTCTTGTTTGGCCGCCAGGATCGCCTGCTCGAAGGAGTTCTCGTCGGCCTTTCCGTCGGCGAAGAACCTGCGAGTGAAGCCGACGCAGCCCATGAACTTCGACTCGCGGACCAGGGGCTCGAAGCCCTCGCCGATCACGAACTCCGTGCTCCCTCCGCCGATGTCGATCACCAGGCGGTGACCGTCGGTGGGCTCTACAGTGTGGGCGACCCCGAGGTACACCAGCCGGGCCTCCTCCAGGCCGCTGATGATCTCCACGGGGTGGCCCAGGGCCCCCTGGAGCTCCTCTAAGAAGGCCAGGGGGTCGCGGGCTTTCCGCAGGGTGTTGGTGCCCACGGCCCGGACGTTCTGGGTGTTGACGCCTCGGAGGCGCTCACCGAACCGGCTCAGACACTCCAGGGCGCGCTCCCGAGCCTCGGAGCTCAGGGTCTTGTCGTCCTCCAGACCGCCGGCGAGGCGGACCATCTCTTTGATGCGGTCGATGATCTGCACCTGGCCGTCGCCGACCCGGGCCAGGACCATATGGAAGCTGTTGGACCCCAGGTCGACGGCGGCGACGGTCTTGGTGTCGGACATGTCGAGTCGTTCCTGCCTCACCAACCCGCGGATTTCTCGAGCTCCACGCCCTCTTCCAGGCGGAGATACTGCTTGAGGTCATCACGGAGAGCGGGGTTGATGGACTCCCCGTGAACGAGCTGGGTGTAGAAGATGGTGAAGTAGATCACCTTTACCGAGGCCGTGGCGTAGGCCAGAAGGATGCTGATGGACTTGGCCAGGAAGATCATGGCCAGCACGGGAGGCCAGGCGATGGAGAGACCGTCGTCCAGGGGGAGGACCATGATGTCCGGGAGGAAGCCCCCGAGGGCCCACCCGATGGCCAGGCCCAGGAGGATGATCACGAAGTAGATCGGGGAGATCAGCTTCATCACGATGTTGCCCACGAAGTCGATCCCGAAGACCCCCACCAGGGTCTCGGGCACCCGCTCCTTGAGCTTCTTCATCTCTTCTACGGACTGCTTCAGGGTGTGTCGGTCGATGGCGATGGAGGGCAGCAGGAAGTGGCGGGCCAGATCCCAGACCTTGGCCAGGCCGGCCACCACCAGGCGGATCACGATGCCCACGATGCCCCCGGCCTGTTTACTCTTGGATCCGGCGTACTTCATCACCACGTCGACCACGGCGATCCCCAGGATCTGACCCTTGAGCCCCATGGCGTGCTTCTGGGAGTCCCCGAAGGACCGCTTCAGCCCCAGGATCGTCTGATGGACCAGCCAGCTCATGGCCATCTTCTGGTACACGTAGAAGATGAACCGTAAAAACCAGAAGAAGATCACCGGCAGGAGCAGGAGGAACCCGAGCACCGGGATGTCGGCCAGGATGAAGGCGATGGCCAGGAAGAAGAAGGAGGTCAAGAGGAAGCTGTACACCGCCATGGCCACCATGGGGTAGGCGATGGCTTTATTCTTGCCGATGATGGTGACCGAGTGCTGCAGGAGGTATTTCAGGTTGCCGAACTGTTCGCTGAAGGACCTGCTCTGCCGCGCCATCGAATTCTCCCATTCCTAGTGTTCAACTCATGAAACGCGTGGGGAGGGTACCATCGAAGGGGGAGGGGCGCCAGGGGCGGGGAGAAGGTGGGTGTGATCCGTTTTTTTCCGTCGGTGGGTTGTCTCCATTCCGCAGCGGGCCTTGGCCCGCGAGGACGTTCGGGCCGCTGTATCAGGCCCGACTCGCTTTAGCCTCGTGGCCTTGGCCCGAGGAGAGGTGCCAGTTTCGCCTCCTGGGGTCGCTGGTGGATGAACCGCCGAGGAGGATCGATTGGCGTACCCGGACGACGTGCCAGTTTCGCCTCCTGGGGTCGCTGGTGGATGAACCGCCGAGGAGGACCGGAACCTCCCCTCGGGCCAAGGCCACGAGGCTTGGCGAGTCGGGCTACGCCCGAGGGTCCTCGCGGGCCAAGGCCCGCTGCGGGCTGCGGGCCAACGGCTGCCCCCGCTAATCCCCCTCGTCCTCGTTCACCCGGAACCCGCGGCGAGCCTCGGGCGATAAGAGGAGGAGGGCCGCGGCGCCGACGACGATCCACACGTCGGCGACGTTGAAGATCCCCGTGCGGACCGGGCCGATGCCGAGGTTCATGAAGTCCGTGACGCCGCCGTCGAAGAGCACCCGGTCGATCAGGTTGCCGATGCCGCCGCCGATGATCAGGGTCGCCGAGACCAGGGCGGTCCGGGAGAGCTCCCGGGTGCGGAGGATCCAGACCAAGAATCCCACGAGAAAGATCGACACGAGACCGACGAAGATCAGGTTGCGCACCGGGTCGGGCAGGTTGGAGCCCATGCCGAGGAAGGCACCGTAGTTCTCGGTGTAGGTCAGGCGAAAGGTGTCCCCCAGAAAGGACTGCGTCCCCTGGCCTTCCAGGTGCTGGCGAGCGGCGATCTTCGTGACTTGATCGCAGCCGACGCTGGTGGCGAGGATCGCTCCCACCAATGCGAATCGTCCCAGCTTCATCGGTGTCTCCTTGTGTGTTGAGCCCCTGTCGTAATCTGATCGGGGCGCCGGTTTATTTCAAGAGCAGGTGCCGCCGGAGCCGTCGAGGTTCACGCACGTGGTGCCGGCTGCGCAGAAGGGGTCGGCGCAGCATCGGGGCGGGAGGGGGCCCGGGGCGACGCCGACGCAGACGTCGTTCCAGCAGTGATGGCCGGGAGGGCAGTCGCAGTAGTCATCACAGGGAGCGCTCGGGGGGATGCACTCGGAGCGGTTGCTGCAGAGGTCGTCGTCGGGGCAGTCGCTGTGGGAGCAGCATTGGGCCGCGGGAGGACAGACGCAGAGGCCTCCGGAGCAGGTCTCGGTGCCGGAGCAGTCGCTGTCGGAGCAGCACTCCTGGTCACAGACGCACTGGTTGCCCTGGCAGGACTCGCCGGGGTCGCAGTGGGCATCGGCGCAGCACTGAAGGGCGGGGTCGCAGACGCAGTCGCCGCCGGTGCACTCCTCGCCGGCGTCGCAGGCGCGGCCGCAGGCGCCGCAGTGGGCGTCGTCGGTGTCGGTGTCGACGCAGTCCCCGGAGCAGGGGGTCTCTCCCGCGGGGCAGGTCAGGGCCGGGGGGCCACAGAGGTCGCCGTCGCAGTTGTCGGAGAAGCAGTCCCGGTCCAGGAGGCACCCCTGCCCCTCCTGGCATGGCGAGCAGGTCGGGCCGCCGCAGTCCACGTCGGTCTCGTCTCCGTTTTGTTCGCCGTCGTCGCAGGTGGGCGCCGCCGGGACGTCCGGGGTCTGGGTGGCGTCAGGCTCGTCGGCGTCAGGCTGGTCGGCGTCGGGCTGGTCGGCGTCGGGCTGGTCGGCGTCGTTGGAGATGTTGAACCCGGCGTCGTCGTTGCCGTATCCCTCCACGGCGACACAGCTCCTGTTATCGAAGAAGACCCCGCCGCCGGTGGCGCAGCGAAACCCAGACGGGCAGTCCAGATCGGTGGAGCACTCCCCGCCGGTGCACGAGGCTTGGACGGCGAAGAGAAGGACCAGGAGGGAGCTGACTACTATTGAACCACGCATGTTCGGTTGTCTTGGGGATATCGTCGATACTCTTCGGAGTCGATCTCGGGACAGCGCTGGCGCAGGAACTGACGAAGGGTCGTGACCTCCTGCCAGGTCAGAGCCGTGGGCTCGAAGAGGATGTCCACCTCGGCGCCGGCCGGGGCGGACTCGATGGTGTCGAGCAGCTCCTCGTAGAGACCCTCGCTGCGACCAGTCTCCCAGATCGTCTCGAAGTTTTCCACAAACCCGGCGACCAGATCCGGGTGGTGGGAGCCCCGATAGATCACGACGTTCTCCATCGTGTTCTGCTCGGCGTTGTTGGAGTAGTTGTAGCTCCCGGTGGCCACCGTGTGGCCGTCGATGACGATGTACTTGTGGTGCATCTGCAAGGCGTAGCTGAAGTGCCACCGGTAGGAGTAGTTCTTGAACCGCACGGGGATCCCGGCGTCGACCAGGGAGTAGCTGAAGATAAACCCTCGCTGCTCGCAGTCGAAGGTGGCTCGGTCGTCGTCGCCGGCGTCTTCCAGGCAGGAAGCCAGATCGGAGAGCTGGGAGCCGTGGAACCACTGGCTGATGTACTCCGACTGGTCCAGGTAGATCCGAACGTCGAGGTCCGGATCCTCGCTCCACCGACGCAAAAGCGCCTCCGAGACCGGTCGGGACCGCAAGAAGCTGGCGGCCATGAAGATCGAGCTCCGGGCGCCCTCGATGAGCTCCACCAGGCTGTCGGCTACGACCTGGCTGAACACCAAGGGTCGAAACCCGGGGCCCCAGGTGGAGTGGTAGGTGGTCTCGAAGTTCTCGGAGGTGAAGAGGACCTCCAGGCCCTCCGTCGGGGGGATGGCCTCTTCGGGGATCGGGAGGGTCTCGAAGTACTCGAGGTCTTCGTTCCACTGGAAGTCCCGGGAGTTCTCCCAGAGGTGGTTGAACTCCCGCTGGAGGGTCAGGGCCAGGGGCGCGAAGCCCTCGTGGAAGGTGGTGTTCTCGTCGTAGCGGACGGCGGCGCCGAAGGAGAGGTTGCCGCTTCCGGAGAAGACCCGGGCCGTGGAGGCTTCCAAGAGCTCGGTCTGAGCGCCGTCGATGATGGCGAATTTATGGTGCATGATTCGGTTGATGTACCGGACGTCGACGCCGAGGTCCTCGAGGCGAGCGGAGCGGCTGCCCTGGGGGTTGAGGTGGTCGCCGTTGGCGCCGTCGAGGAGGAGGCGGATCCTCACGCCGCGCGCGGCGGCGTCGCCGAGGGCCGTGACCGCCCGGTTGTCGCTCATGCTGTACATGGCGATGTCGATGGACCGCTCGGCCTCGTCGAAGAGCCGCACCACTTCGTCGATGTGGCTGCTGTAGTAGTCATTTGGGGAGAAGATCGTGTGGGCCTGCCGGAAGGGCTGGTCTCGGCAGAAGTCGGCGATGGCGGCGGTGAGTTGCTGTATTGCCGCGGGTCCCACGAAGAACACGGCGTCGACCTCTTCCAGGGATCGAAAGTATCGATCGTCGTCGGTGCCCAGGCGCTCGTCGTCGCCGGCCCGGAACTCGGCGAGGTTATTCGCCGCCCGTCGGTGAACCCCGGCGTCGAAGAGGCGATCCGAGTCGGTGCTCCGATCGTTGAGGAGGAGCAGGACGTGCTCCTGCTCACAGAAGCTCATCAGGTCGTCGGCCTTGCCGGAGCCGAAAGCGCTCTCTTGTTCGCCGTCGACGAGGCCCTCGTCGATGGGGTCGTCGGGGCCGCAGGCGGTCAGGGAGAGGGCCAGAGAGAGCAACACCAACCAGCGAGACTTCGTAGACATAGGGCACTACCTCAGCGGGGACTGTCCAGGTAGGTGGGTTTTCACATTCCTCGTCTTCTTTGTCCAGCCTGCAGGGGGGGGCCAACCGATCGCCCGAGGGTCCTCGCGGGCCCGCCTCTTAAAACTCCAACTCCACGGGTTCGTAGCCCTGGCCCGGAGAGTCGCCCCAGCAGTACACCTCGTGGTTCGGAGTGCGGCCGCAGTGGAAGCGGTCGCCCCCGGAGATCTCGGCGAAGTAGAGGGTGGTGTCCATCGTGACCGGTGTGGGCTGGTCGTCCGTGGAGGCCACGCCGAGCTGGCCCTGGGCGCCGGCGCCCCAGCAGAGGGTCGTGGTGCCGGCGAGGGCGCAGGCGTGGTCGTCGCCGGCGAAGATCCCGGAGACGCTGACCCCCGTACCGAGAGCCAGGACCAGGGGCACGCCGCGGTCGCCGAACTGACCGTTGCCGAGCTGCCCTCGGTCGCCGGCGCCCCAGCAGACGGGCAGCCCCGAGGGTGATCGGCCGCAGGTGAAGTGCGCCCCGGCGCTGATCTGGGCGAAGAGGTATCCCCCCTCCACCAGCTGGGGCGACGCCGTGCCTGAGAGCTCGCTGTCGGTGCCGCCGAGCTGGCGTCGGGCGTTGCTGCCCCAGCAATACCCCTGGGCGTTGGTGCCGATGGCGCAGGTGTGTTCGCTGCCGGCGGCTACCGCCGTGTAGGCCCCGGAGAGCTGGTGGGGCTCGTGGGTGGCGGCCCCCTGGTGCCCGGCTTGCAGGGCGTCGTTGGCGCCCCAGCAGTGGACCTGATCGTTGGTGGTGAGGGCGCAGGTGTGGGCCTCCCCGGCGGAGACGGCCGCGAAGTTCAGGCTCGACGCGACGAGGGTGGGCGTCGTCAGGGGGGCTCCGGCGGGTTGGCCGGTCTGGCCGTGGTCGTTTCGGCCCCAGCACCACATCTGGTGGTCGGCGTCGACGACGCAGCCGTGGCCGCCGCCGAGGCTCAGGTCCAGGACGTCGACGTCCAGCTCGGCGCCGGCCAGCTGGGAGGTGTCGTCGGCGCCCCAGCAGGTGATCTCCCCGAGGGCTCCGGCGCAGGCGAACCCCGCTCCGGCCGCGACCTGATTGGCGCTGAAGAAGACCTCGAGATCGAGGTCGTCGGTGTGTTCGCCCAGGGAGGCGGTCACCGTGGCTTCGCCGGGGCCGATGGCTACGGCCAGGCCGTCGTTGACGGTGATCACCGCCGCGTCGGAGCTCTCCCAGGAGAAGCTTACCCCGGAGATCTCGTTGTCCTCCAGGTCGTAGGCCCGGCCTTCGAGCTGCACGAACTCCCCGGGGAAGAGGGGCGCCACGAATTGGGGGACGATCCGAATATACTCGACCTCCACGTCGACCACCTCAAGGGAGGCCGTGGCCTCGACGCCATCGGAGACGGCGATCACCTGGGTCTCGCCGACCCCGATGGCCCGGGCCACGCCCTGGTCGTCGATGGTGGCCACCGTCGGGTCCGCCGTGGACCAGGCTACGACGAGGCCCTCCTCGATGGGGCGGTTGAAGGCGTCCCGTGCCAGCGGCGTGTAGGAGACCTCGCCATCGACGAAGAGGGTGAAGTTCGCCGGCACCACGCTCAGCTCCGCCACGGGGGGATTGACCACCCGGGCGGGCCACTGTGCCTCGACGCCGTCGGCGGTGGCCGTCAGGGTCGCCTCCCCGAGGGCCCGGCCCAGGGCCACGCCCCCGGAGGAGATCTCGATCACCGTCGGATCGCTGCTCTCCCAGGTCACGAAGACCCCCTCCATCTCCTCGCCATGCTGGTCCAGGGCGGTCGCCTCGGGCCGCCGGTTGGAGTGGAGCTCGACGAGGAACTCCGCCTCTTCGAAGACCAGATCCGTGACCTCCGGGAGATCGCCGGGCCCGTCGTCGGCGTCGTCCTCGGTACCGTTGGTGGTGTCCGGGACGTGTCCGGCGTCCGGGGTGGCGACGCCGTTCTCGTCGGGGCACCCCGCCAGAACGAGGGCTGCGGTGAGCAGCAAGAGAGGGGCGGCGGGGAGGTGGTTCATGGGGGCCTCGGAGTTGTCGGGTTCAGGGTGCGGTGACGGTCTCGGCCTTCGAGGAGGCGTGAAGCCCGGGGCCCTCGGTCACTGGCGGGCGGGCGACCCGGTTCCGACCGCCCCGCTTGGCCTGGTAGAGGGCCCGGTCAGCCTGTCGGTACAAGACCTCGGGCTCCATCTCGGGTTCCATGGCGGCCAGGCCGATGGAGATCGTGATCTGCAAGGGGTGGAGGCCGTCGGGGTGGGTCAGGCCGATGGTGAGCTCTTCGACGACCTTGCGGATCCGCTCGGCGGCGGTGAACGCCTCCTCTTCATCGGCCAACAACACCACGGCGAACTCTTCGCCGCCCACCCGGTAGAGGCCCTCTTCTTCCCGGGTGACCTCCTTCATGGCGTCGGCGACGGCCTTGAGGACTCGGTCGCCCTCGGGGTGGCCGTAGTTGTCGTTGATCTGCTTGAAGTGGTCGAGATCCACCAGGGCCAAGTGGAGATGTCCCCCATCGCGATTGGCCCGCTTCATCTCCCGCCGGAGATCTCGCCAGAAAGTTCGGACGTTCCACAGCCCTGTCAGGGCATCTCGGGAGGCGAGCTCTTGGAGGCGACGGTTGGCTTCTTCGAGGCGCTCGAATTGAACGCCCAGGAACCACCCGATCGCCATGAACACCGCGGCGGTGGAGACCAGGAGGTAGGCGCTCAAGAGGGGCGCGGCGGCGATCTCTTCGGCCGGCGTGGTGCCCTGGGTCCACTGCAAGAGGAGCCATCCGGCGAGGGCGCCGAAGGAGAGGAGGACTCCGAGGAGGCTGAAGCGCCACCGTGGCGCGAGGAAGAAGACCATAGCTTCTTCAGAGGACACCTAGTGGGGCTCCCTGTCAAGAGGTCGATGGCACCGCGGATGGGCTCGGGATGGCACACCAGACTGCGGGCGTCGTCTTCCATGTCGATCGCGAACCGGGTATTCTGCGATGTACCTGTTTCGCCGAGGACTGAGTACCGTGACCACTACACCGCTGTCTCTGGGGCCCTTCGAACTCTACGAGGTCCGGGGGACGGGCGGGATGGCCCGGGTCTGGCGAGGCCGCCACCGCGGGGAAGATCTGCCCGTGGCGGTGAAGGTCCTGTCCCCGGGCGCCGGCGACGAGATCAACGAGGAGATCCGGGCTGTGGCTCGGCTGAATCACCCCGGGGTGGTGCGGGTGTTGGATCTGGGGGTGGTCACCGCCGAGGAGGAGCGGGAGAGCCAGGCAGCGCTCCCCGCCGGGGCTACCTACTTCGTCATGGAGCTCGCCGAGGGGACGCTGGTAGGTCGAGAGCGAGAGCTGTCGAGCTTCGAGGAGCTCCGGAGCATCCTGGCCCAGGTCCTGGCGGCCCTTGCACACGCCCACGGCCGAGGGGTGACCCACCGGGACGTCAAGCCGGAGAATATCCTGCGGTGGTCGACGTCCAACGGCGACGTATTGAAGCTCTCCGATTTTGGTCTGGCATATGCCCACCGCCGGAGCGATCCCGGTGGCGAAAGCAAGCGCGCTGAGGCCTACGGGACCCCGTCGTTCATGGCGCCCGAGCAGGTGCGTGGCCAGCTCCGGGACCAGGGCCCATGGACCGATCTCTACGCCCTGGGATGCGTCGTGCATTGGTTGATCCATGGCGAGGCGCCCTTCGAGGGTCGGTCGCCGGAGGAGATCCTGCGAGCCCAGCGGGACGAGGCGGTGAGCTTTCCGCGGCCGGCCTTTCCGGTGCCCCGAGAGTTCGCGGCCTGGACGGAGGGGCTGCTGCGCAAGAGCCCCTGGGAGCGATACCGGATCGCCGCCGACGCGCTCTACGATCTGCGGCGAATGGAGCTGGCTGGGAGCGGGCCTGCTCCGGCCGCGCCCGTGGGATCTCTGGAGGATGAGACGGAGTTCGTCGAGGAAGCGGTCTACCCGGTAGAGGTCCGGCCCATGGTGGAGGATTGGCGGGCCGTGGAGGAACCGCTGCGTGGGATGGACCTCGAAGGTGTCGGGCTGGGGCTCTATCACCTCCGGGGAGTGCCTCTGGTGGGGCGAGAGGAGGAGCGGGACCAGATCTGGGAGGAGCTTCGAGAGGTCGCGGGCCGGCAGGCACCCCGGGGGATCCTCATCCAGGGAGCTCGAGGGGTGGGCAAGAGCCGACTCGCCGAGTGGGCCGCCGAGACCGCCGCGGAGACCGGGGCGGCCGTGGTGATTCAGGGGGGTCACGAAGAGGTGCAGGGGCTCACCGGTGGGATCCCGGCCATGCTCGCCAGGCTCCTGGGGTGCCAGGGGCTGAGTCGGGAGGAGACGTTGCAGCGGCTCCTGGAGGTGGTCGCCGCGGCTCGTAGAGGGCGGCTCGACGAGGGGGATTGCCAGATCCTGGCCGACGCCCTGGTGCCACAGGAGCGGCCGGAGCGACGGGGAGAGCGGCGGGATCAGGTGCATCGGGTGTACGTGAGGCTCCTGGAGGAGCTCTGCGTGAAGCGGCCTGTGGTGATGATCGTCGACGATCTCCAGTGGGGCGCTGACACCGAGGAGTTTCTGGAGTTCCTCTTCCGGGAGCCCAGAAGCCGCCCCCTGCCGATGCTGATCCTGGGGACCGCTCCTGAGGACTACGACCTCCCGGAGGCCGTCGCCGGGGGCTTCCAGGGGATGGCTCTGTCGCCGCTGACCGACGACGAGCACCGCCGGCTGGTGGAGCAGCTCCTGGGGCTTTCGCCGGAGCTCAGCCAGGAGGTCCACCAGAGGACCCGGGGTAACCCGCTCTTCGTCCTGCAGGTGGTGGGGAGCTGGGTCGAGCAGAGAGCACTGGAGGCATCGACAGGAGGGTTTCGGTTGCGGTCGTCGGCGCCGCGGGGCCTCCCAGACGTCCTCCAGGAGGTGCTCCGAGACTGGGTGATCCGGTTGACCGGGACCTATCCCGGCGAAGAGGGCGAGGTGCTGCGGGCGTTGGAGCTGGCGGCGGTCCTGGGCAAGGAGGTGCGTCGCCGCGAGTGGGAGGCCCTGTGCGCCGCCTCGGCGATCTCGATCCCCGATGGGCTCGTCGACGACCTGGCCGCTCGACACCTGGTGCGCCAACGCGACGGAGGACGGGACGCAGGGATGGAGTTCTTCTCCGGGGCTCTGCGGGAGACCCTTCAAGAGATGGCACGGGAAGAGGGCGTCTGGGAGGAAGACAACGCCCGGTGTGCCCGGACGCTCCAGGAGCTCTATGGATCGAAGCCCTCGCCGGCGGCGCTTCGGATCGGACACCACAGGATCGCGGCTCGGGATTGGGAGGGAGCCCACCAGCCGTTGTTGGACGCGGCTCGATACGCCGGTCGAACGGGGAGGATGGCAGAGTCCCACCGCCTCTTTGGGATCCGGGAGAGGGTACTGGATCGGCTCGGCCTCCACGACAGAGATCACCGCCGTGTCGAGGGGTGGCTGTACCGTGTGGCTGTGTACATTCGTCAGGAGCAGTTCGAGGAGGCTCGGGCGGTCCTGGACCGGGCCGAAGCCGGGTTAGAGGGGGCCGGCCAGACGCCGTTGTGGGGGCGGCTCTTCTATGAGCGAGGTGTGGTGGCTCAGCTCCAGGGTGATCCCGAGGAGGCTGACCGGCTGGCAGCGAAGGCCGCCGGAGTCTACGAGAAGAGCCAGGACGTGGAGGGCCTGGCGGAGGCGAACTACCTGCGAGCCCAGGCGGCCTACTGGCGGGGCGACCGGGAGCTCTTCCGTAGGTGCATGGAAGCGGCTCTGGGAGGCTACGAGGAGATCGGCGACCTCCGGTCCTGCGCCAAATGTCATATGGCGCTGGCTGACGAGGTGGTCCGCTCCGAAGGGCTCGCCGCCGGGGTGGCGATGATCGAGGAGGCGGTCCGGGTCTTTCGCCGGTTCGGGGACACCTACGCGGTGACCATGGCGTTGAGCAATATGGGAGATCTCTATCGCCAGGCGGGATCGTTGAAGGAGGCCATGGAGGTCTACCAGGAGGGGGGGGAGGTGATGAAGCGGGCCGGGTTGAACGTGGCGAACCTCTCGTTGAACCTCTCTTGTGTGCTCCTGGCGGAGCACCGATTTGAAGAGGCCGAGGCGGTCCTGACTCCCCTGCTGGAGCGTCTGCAGGCCGAGCGACGACGGGGCATTCTGGCCGTGGCCCAGATCACACTCTTGCCCTGCCTGGTGGTCCGGGGACAGTGGGAGCGGTTCGACGACCTCGTCGCCGAGGTGGATCAGGTCTTGCCGGAGAGCGGGATCGTCGAGGAAGATCTGGCCTGGACCTTCGAGATGATCGCCCGGTTGGCCCGGGACGCCGGCGCCGAACGCCGGGCTCAGTGGGCCAAGGAGCACGCCGAGGATCAGCGGCGCCGACTGAAGTCGCGGTCTGTCCCTTGACATTCATCGGGGGCGGTTTACCTTCCGGCCAGCGTTTTAACTTTCTTCCCTCATAAAGGAGGCCTTTTATGGCTGGTGAACACAAGCTGCCCGAGCTGAACTACTCCTACGACGCCCTGGAACCCTTCATCGACGCCAAGACGATGGAGATCCACCACAGCAAGCACCACCAGGGCTACGTCAACGGCCTCAACAAGGCCGAGAAAGCCCTGGCTACGGCCCGGGAGACCGGCGACTTCTCCAATATCGCCGCCCTCGAGAAGGCCCTGGCCTTTCACGGCTCCGGGCACTTCAACCACACCCTCTTCTGGCAGAACATGCTCCCCGCCGATAACTACAAGGATCCCAGCGGGGACCTCCTGAGCCAGATCAAGAAAGACTTTGGGAGCCTGGACAGCTTCAAGGCCCAGTTCAGCGCCGCCGCCAAAGCCGTGGAAGGCTCGGGCTGGGGCTTCTTGGTGTGGCAGGCCGCCGGCGAGAAGCTGGAGATCCTGGCCGCCGAGAACCAGCAGAAGATCACCCAGTTTACCACCATCCCCGTGATGGGCCTCGACGTCTGGGAGCACGCCTACTACCTGCACTACCAGAACCGACGCGCTGAGTACGTGGACAACTGGTGGAATATCGTCAACTGGGAGAACGTGGCCCAGCACTTCGGGGCGGCGACGCAGTACAAGTTCCACCACGGCTGAGTGACGGAGGTCGGAGGTCGGAGGACTGAAAGCCTCGGAGATGAATCAGACGCCCCGCCGGTATGACCGGCGGGGCGTTTTGCGCGGAGCCCTGACCGGAGCCCTGCGGCCTCCGGCCCAGGTGTACTCCCACGATCGAACCGCGTGAGAGATCGAGATGGCCCCCCACCGACGTGCTCTCTCAGAGCCTTTTGCAAGCTCTGACCGGAGCCCTGCGGCCTCCGGCCCAGGTGTACTCCCACGTTCGAGCTGTCTGAGAGATCGAGATGGCCCCCCACCGACGTGCTCTCTCGGATCCCTAACTACAACTACCGGGCGTTCAGGGCCCAGTCGTACTCGGCGAACTCGATCGTAGTGTCGTCCTGGCCCAGGAGGGCTCGGAGATCGCCGGTGACGTACCTGGCGAGGTAGGCGGCGACGGTGCCGCTGTGGGCTTCGAAGTCTTCGGCGAACCACTTGAAGAGCTTGCTGGTCTCCACCGTGGAGTCGCCGGTCTGGCGAGTCACAGAGGGGATGTATTCCCTGGTGGCGGCCCGGAGCTCGGCCTCGAGGTTCGCCGCGGTCAGGGCCGTGGTGCGAAGCCGGGGGCAGTCGATGGCGGCGCAGACCAGGACGAAGTGGATGCGGGGTTCCTGGAACCGAGGGCGGATTACTTCGGTGTGTTCCAGCTCGTCGAGGGTCATGGATCGGCCTGCGACTTGATGTTTTCGGCCGTCAAAGAAGTCCTCCTCGTCCATCACGGTGGTCATGGGCCATCGACGAAGGACGTCGTGGATCACCAGGGCGTTGTAGGCGTTGAGGTAGAACGCGAGCTGGGCGTCCCGGCTCTTCCCGGTGGGGTCGGCGGTGCCGATGGCGCCCACGAAGGCGTTCAAGAGCGACCGGTCCAGCCGTGAGGCGTGCCAGGCGGCGTAGTCCACCCGGCCCCGATCGTCGACGTACTTCTGAAGGAGCTCCTCGTAGACTTCGTATCGAAGGACGTCGGCTTCCTCGGGCTCGTTGGGTTCGTTGGGTTCGTTGGGCTCGGTGGGCACGTCGGTCTCGGCGAGGGCCGGGCCGGCGACGAGACCGAGGGTCAAGACGACGAGAAGTGTTGCGAGCAAGCGTAAAACCATGAACTCTCCGATCGGGGCTTAGGGACACCAGGGGACACGGAGTGAGACGTCCTGGGGCTCTTTGGGATTCAAGATTCTTCGTCGGACGCCTCGGCCTCCACGACCTCCCACTCGATGCTGTCCTGGAAGGCCAACACCAGTCCGGCGGCAGACATCAGGCGCAGGGAAAAGTGGTCATTCAAGAGGTGGTTTCGGAAGACGGCGATATGCTGTTGGGGGTGATGGGTGGCCAGGTGTTCCAGGTAGGCGTATCGGGTCTGGGGATCTCGGTTCTGGCGGAGGATCTCCTGGAACTCTCCCTCGTCGGAGACCCGGAAGAGGAGGTAGGCGGCCAGGCTCGCGGTCTCGGGGTCGTCGTCGGTGGCGAGCCGCAGGAGCTGTTCGGTCATGGGCTGCAGGACCTGAAGCTCCTCCTCGGTGCGCAGGAGGATCTGCATGGTGCGAAGGGTCTGCTGGACCACCTGGGTATCATCGCTGTCCAAGCGCTGGCCCAAGAAGCGCTGCCACTCATCGGCAAACCGGTCTGAGAGGAATCCGGCGACCAGGCGTTGGGAGATGAAGTCGTCCCGATCCATGGCGCCCCGGAGGCGGGAGAAGGAGGCGTCCTCCCGAACACCGTAGAGGGCGATGGCGGTGCGGCGGATCGCCGGAGAGGCGTCGCGCATGGCCGTGCTCAGGGTGACGGCGGCGTCGGGGTGGGGGTTCTCCCCGAGGGCTCGTAAGATCTCGACGTTGTCGTCGACGGTGGCCCCCGTGCGGTACCCCAGGGCCGGCTCGACGAAGTCTTCCCGACCCATGGCGACCAGGCCCAGGACGGCGAGCCGCAGGAGGCGCTCGTCGATCCGCCGCTGGGGAACTCCGAGGGAGCCTGGGTCGTAGGCGCCGGCCGCCTCCAGGAGTTTATGAAAGGTGTCTTCGGCGGCTCGTACCCGGGCGTTGAGGAGGATCCTCCCGGCGTCGACCCGGCGCTCGATGTCGGCCCCTGGATCGGCGAAGGTGGCGATGAATCGATCCGCTCGATCGGTCTGACCGGCCTCGATCAGGGCGGCCAGGGCTGTGGCGGCCACCTCGGGGTCCTCGTCGTCGACGATGGTGCCCAGCTCGGGCAGTAGTTCTTGCCGGAGGAGGTCGTCGTTACCGGCGGCCCGGGCCTCGTCGATCTGGACGAAGAGCCCTTCCTGCAGCGCCCGGAGCCGGAGCCGGGGCGCCGAAGACCGCTGGGCGCGCTCGATCAGAGTCCGGCGCAGGGTGGGATCTCCATAGGCCAGCGCGACGTCCAGCACCTCATAGCGCTCGTCGGTCTCCCCACGAGCGAAGACGTTCAACGCCCGGGCTCGGGTCGTGGCGCTCCCGGGGTCGGCCTGCACCAGGACCCGCAGGGCCGCGACCCGGACCATGGGGTCGTCATCCCGGGTCAGAGGGTCGGCCCAGCTCGCCAGCCGCTCGTCGCCGGTGAGCTCGATCACCCGCAGGGTCTCGGCCCGCACGTAGGCATCGTCATCCATCTCCAGACCGGATCGGAGGATCGCCTCGATGAGCTCTACTTCCTCTTCGGTGAGGTTGTTGTCCTTGCAGCCGACGGCGCCGGCGAAGAGCAGAATCAGGAGGGCGACGGCGAAGCGGGCCTTCATGGTTGCTCCTCTCGAGGGCATCGCTGATCCATCCACAGGATGGCCTGGCGCAGGATCTCCTTCCAGTGAGCTTCGTTGAGGATCTCGTGGCGGAGCTCTTCGAAGACCTCCATCTCCCGGTCCCGAGAGCCCAGGCGATGGAAGAGCTTCTGGGAGGCTTCGGGATCGACGACGGGGTCGGACCCGGCGATCAGGAAGAGGAAGGGCTGCTTCAGCGCCGGCGCCCGGGTCATCAGGTCGTCGATGGCCTTCTGGGACTCCGTGAACCACCGGGTGTTGGCGACGTCGAAGTTTAAGGGGTCCTCGTCGTAGTGCTGGATCACCTCCGGGAGGTGGCTGACCATCTCGCCGGTGAGCCCCGATGGCAGCGAGAGGGTCGGAAAGAGGCGGCTCGCCAGCCGGCCGGCGACCTCCTTGGCCGCCGGTACTTCCACGGCCAGGCCCAGCATGGGGCTGGAGACCACGAACCCCTGGACCCCGTCGGGCTGCCGCAGGGCATATTGAAGGGCGATCAGCCCCCCGTTGGAGTGCCCCAGGATGAAGAGGGGGTGGTCGGGCCACCGTGACAGGGCCCGCCGCTTCAGCTCCGAGAGGTCGTCGACGTATCGGGAGAACCGGTTGATCTGACCTCGCTGGCCCGTGCTTCGGCCGTGCCCTCGGGCGTCGATAGCGATCACCTGGAACCCGGCTCGGACCAGGCCCACGGCGACGTGATCGTACCGTGAGCTGTGCTCCCCGTAGCCGTGCATCAGGGCCACCGTGGCGCGGGTGGGGCGGTTCGGATCGAACCATGCCTGCCAGTAGAGCTCCTGCCGATCCGGGGTCCGCCAGTACCCCTCGTCGCGCTCCACGGAGCCGCGGGGGGCTGGCCGGGCTGGCGCCAGATCATCCCAGACCTGAAGCTGGAGGGTTTCTTCGGAGAACGGCGACGGGCTGGACATGGACGAACCGGGGAGCGGGTTGGCCGAGCGGGTAGGCGTGAGTGCTCGTCGATTCTACGGAGAAGTCGGGGGTGGAGTAAACCGCTGTTTGGTCGTTGATTGATCGGTTGGCCCGCAGCCCGCAGCGGGCCTTGGCCCGCGAGGACCCTCGGGCGTAGCCCGACTCGCCAAGCCTCGTGGCCTTGGCCCGAGGGGAGGGTCCGCGCCGCCCTCTATCTCCGTCACACAAATCGGTCCTCCTCGGCGGTTCGTCCACCGACCCCAGGAGGCGAATCTGGCACCTCTCCTCGGGCCAAGGCCACGAGGCTTGGCGAGTCGGGCCTGAAACAGCGGCCCGAGGGTCCTCGCGGGCCAAGGCCCGCTGCGGGATGGCGACGTCCCTACCAACGGAAACCGATCACACCTATTCATCGAGGGTCGATTTTCGATGGAGTTTCTGGCAAGGTATGGCCAGTGAGAGCTGCGGTGTACGTGTAAAGGCAGCTCGAAGAGAGTGTTTCATTTCCGGTGGTAAGGAGATCTCATGGACCGTCGTTTTTTCGGGACCGCCCTTTTGTCGATGCTTCTTGTGTTTGGCCTAGCGCTGACGGGCTGTTCGTCGGCCGCGGTCTATCAGATGGACTCCGGGGAGCGCACAGCCGGTGCCGAAGGTGAGGCGTCGGTCGTTCAGGACCAGAACGGCAACCAGGTGGTAACCCTGAAGGTGGCTCACCTGCCCCAGCCGTCGCGGTTGGATCAGGCCATGGGGACCTACATCGTGTGGGTCCAGCCCGCCGATGCGCCGACGGCCTACAATATGGGTCAGATTCGTCTGGCCAATGACCGCACCGGTGAGATCACCTTCACCACCCCGTTCCGATCCTTTCAGATGACCGTGACCGCTGAGGTGGACGGCACAGCGATGTCGCCGAGTAACCAGGTGGTGCTCCGCCGCGGCATCGGCGGTCGGTGAACCGACGTCGTTGAAGAACTCTGGACCCCGGGGCGTAGTCCTCGGGGTTCTCTCTGCGAGGTCCGATCGTGAACGCTCGTCGTTATTCTGCCGTGATCGCGCTCTTCGTGTTCGGCCTCGCCGAAGCCCAGGCCAGCCCGTTTGATGTCCACGGGCCCACGTCTCGGTCGGCGGCGATGGGGGGCGCTCAGGTGGCGAGCCCCGAGGGGGCCGGGGCGACCTACGATAACGTGGCGGGGCTGGCCGGGGTCGACCCGGAGCTCCGGGTGGGGGCCTTCGCCACCCTTGCGGAGGCGCCGATCCTGCTGATGCCCCGTCCCGACGGGTACGACGTGCCCAGCCTCTCGGGGAGCGACGCCGTGCCTTCCGATCAGACCCGCCGGCCCCGCCAGGACGGGGAGTCCCCGGGGCCGCTCTACGGGGTGGTGGCCGGGGTGGTCACCGACTTCGGAGGGACCAACACCCGGGGCGGGGTGCTCGTGATGCTCCCCACCAACGGGCTTCTGCAGATGCGAACCCACTTCGCCGATGAGCGGGAGCGCCACTTCTCCAATCAGCTCCATCACGAGGTGATCGGAGACCGGTTGCATCGCCCCGTGATCGAGCTCGGGGTGGCTCGCCATCTGACGGAGAACCTGGCCTTCGGGGTGGGCGGGACGTACATGCCGGCGGCCGTGGCGACCACGGAGGCCTTCGTGTGGGATCCCTCGGACCAGTCCCAGGTGGATCTGAACGCCGACGTGGCGACGGGGAACTCCTGGGGGCTCTTGGCTGGATTGGTCGCCGATATGCCCCTGGGGCTGCGGGTGGGGCTGGCCTTCCGGGGGGCCGTGGCGTTCGACGTGGAGGGGGGCAACGAGGTGCAGGTCCGGGGGGTGCCGGGCACCGAAGAGCAGACCCTCCGGTGGCGGCCGCTGTCGACGCCGTCGTCGCTGCGGGGCGGCGTGGCCCGGAGCTTCGGAGACTTCGAGGTGACCCTCGACGGGCGGTGGACCTTCTGGTCCTCCTATCTGGACACGCAGGCCGAGCCGGCGGGGTTCTCCGATACCATCGAGGGGCGGCTGGGGCTGGAGTGGTTGAGCTCCGAGGACACCCGCCTGCGGGCCGGGGCGGGGTTCATCCCCTCACCTGTGCCGGAGCAGTCGGGGCGCACCAACTACGTGGATAACCACCGAATCCTGGGGACCCTCGGCGGGGGCCATCAATTTCGAGCCGCCGGCCGGGAGTTCGAAGCCTCCTGGTTCGTGCAGGTGCAGCACCTGTTGCGGCGAGAGACCCATAAGGAGGAGAGGGACACCTATCCGGTCTGTGGGCCTGGTGAGCGGGGGCTCTGCGATGAGGTCCCCGACGACACCCTGGACCCCCGGACGGGGCAGCCCTACCCGCAGGCTCAGGGCCTGCAGACGGGGAACCCCGGGTTTCCGGGGTTTGTCTCCGGCGGGTGGATCGGGGCCCTGGGGATGGAGGTGCGCTATTGAGGTGTGGTCTCCTCGAAGCACCAGTGCCCGGGGGTGTCGCTCGGGATCTCTCGAGCTCCTCCGGCGCGGGCTTGTTGCGCCTGGGCTTCATTATCCATGCACACCCGGGTGGTCATGGTTCCGTCCGGGTTGGTCGTGGTGTTGGAGCTCCCGAACTGGGGCGCAAGGGTTTCTCCGCCCGCGACGTGGGAGCGTCCCTGCACGAAGGTGTACGCTGTGACCAGAAGCGCCCCCCCGATCAGGACGACCAGGAGGAGTTGGATCAAGCCCTTGGGGATCCCGACGTCTTTGGAGGCTGCCTCGTGTTGGATAAACTTGTTGCAGTGTGGGCAGTTCGTCGCTTTGGGTAGGAGGCGGCCGCCGCATTGGGGGCAGATATTCATGGAATTCTCGTGGAAAACGGTCGAGATGTAGAGGCAGTGTAGACGATGAGACGTAGAATGTACAAAGAGCCGGTGGCGGTCCTGGTCCCGGTCATCGCCATCGCCATCGCCATTCTGGGCGCCTGCGGGCCCGAGGCTGGGACATCGGGGTTCGCCGATCAGGAGGTCCCCGAAGTTTGGGAGGAGGAGATCCCCACCGCAGAGGGGCTCGGTGAGGGCCCCGGGGCGGGGACGATGGTCGGGACCTGGTTGAAGGTTCACCAGGCCAGCAGCTGTGTGCTCGGGCAAGAGCAGGTCACCCATGCCTACTATCTGGTCGAGTTTGAGGAAGAGGGCACGGGCCTGATCGAG
>SKON01000153.1 GCA_007120035.1 Myxococcales bacterium | reverse complement strand
GCGGCACCCCCCATGGCGCTCCCTTGAAGGTTCGCAGCCGCGCCAACGACGTCGGCCACATGGCCTTCGACGAAGCCGGTGACCTCCTCGCCGCGGAAGTGGGAAGCCAGATCTTCCTGTGGGAAGTGACCGGCGAAAAACCCTCGGAGCTGATGAAGATCCGAACCCCACGAGACGGCATCCAGGGCCTGGCCGTCACCGCCGACGCGGTGGTCGTCTTCACCCGAAACGGCGACCTGATGGCCCACTTCCGGGAGGACGGAAAGAAGCGACGCCTCATGACCACAGAGCATATTCCGGCAATGTCCGGAGCCTTCCCGACACCTATTCAATAACATTCTGGGAAACAGTGTTTCCGATGCGTTTAATCAGCTCCGAAGGCTCGCTCGAAGCGGTTCGGGGACGTAGAGGCTATCGACCCCGACGGACATAGACCGGCGGGTCGCCCAGGCTCGGAGCCCCCAAAGGGGAATCGAAACGAAGGCGCCAGGAGCGAGGGGGCGGTTCTTTGCAAAATAGCGATGATGTCCGTCAATGGCGCGCTGCATCTTGTGGTTGAACGCCTCGTTGTCGCCGACGGCAAGCTCAGCGACCAGGCCCATGGTAGGTACCGCCAGGTGCGCCACGGAGTCGGGGGCAGCGATGAGGTCGGGTCGCTCCGGGTCGGCGTCGCGGATCGCCTCGACGAGTTGTTCCCCGGCCGCGTCGATTTCGCCGAGCCACAGGAGTCGGAGGGCGCGGGCGAAGGCGACGTGATAGTGGTCATAGGTCCGCTGGCCGGGTCTGGGGATGCGTGAGTCGGCTGCGCAGAGCCGATCGAGTAGGTCGTCGGCGCCGACGATAAGTGCGAGGTAGAAAGCATCTCGCCAGTTGAACGCCGTTGGCGGGCGTCCGCCGGAGTCGACGGGAAAGGTCGTCTGCTCCACCACCACTTCGGTGGCGGGATCCAGGGGATCATTTGCCTCAAACGCGGCCGTATAGGCTGCCGCTGCGCCACGGCAGATCCACTTCAGTTCCTCGATGTCTGCTCCGAATGCGACTCCGTAGGCAAACGCTTGATAGGCGCCAAGCCCGATCTCCGCGAGGTCAAGCGCTGAGACGGACTCCCATTTCATGGAGCGTTTGAAGTTCTCGCACCCCCTTCGATAGCGCTCCCGCTTCACTTCGTCGGGAACACCATTACCCAACCACTTCTTGTTATTCGTCATCTCAATCCTCGTTCATTAAGAACCGGCGAACTCTCAGCTCGCCCGGCTGGTTTTGTGAGTGAATTGGCATCTCGACATGAAGGTAGGTAAACAACTCGCTGGCGCGCTGACGCCGTTGCGCACTTGGGAGTTCACCGGGAGCGAGTTGCTCAAATGCCTCCCGGACGTTCCTCGGATGGTCAGGTCGTACATCTATGGATTGTCCCGACTCTGAGTTGGGGAGCCGTTCACGCATGAACTGACTGATCTCCAAAAAGTACTCTGGCGATCCCTGTTGCGCCCGCTCAATCCCGCCTTCACCTACCCGTCTCGACCCCAGTGAGCCGCTCCCGCCCTTGGCCTCAACTACCACGAAGCGAAGCTCTCCGTCGGGACTGCGATAGGAATAGACAAGATCGAAGTCCCCACTGGATCCACGCTGGAGGAGATCGCCGGGGGGGTAGACGCGGGTCAACTCGGGATAGTCGGAACGACGCTGCTGCATGTAAGTATCGGCAGCGAGGAGTCCGATGCGCTCGCTCGCTTCACGCACACGCTGGTTGGAGGCATTGAAGGAGTCGCTGCCGGGGGGATGACTGTCCCGCTCGGCGAGCGCTCGCTCGCGGGCCGCGAACTCCCGATCGAAATCGGCCTTCCAGGGCGGGCGATCGATGTCGGTGCCGCGCACGCCAAAATCATCGTCATATCGGGCGCGATGATCGATTTGATGCTCCCGACGGACGATGCGCTTCAGGCCCGTCTCGGGATCGGTGCGGATCATCATCCGCTCTGTGTCCGGGGGTGCCGTCTGGTTGCGGCGAAGATCGAAGACGCCGGCGCCCTGGTCGACGTAGTGGTGGTGCGGCGGAGGCTGGGGATATCCGTGTTCGAGGACGGCGCGGCGGGTGGTGTTCGACGGCAAGACAGTGCCGAAGTTGACGAGCCGATCACCGGCAAACACCCACGTTGTCGTATCACCGCTCTGGCGAGGCCGACGAGAGCGGACCTCCATGGTGGTGCCGTTCTCAGCCGGAGAGAGGTACCAGGTGTATCCGTTCGCCTCCAGGGAGGCGATATCAGTGCGAAGTTGCTCCGCCCGGGCCGGGTTGATCTGCTCGAGACGATCGACCTGAAACCGGATCTCGTGCCTGCCTGTCCACCCGCCACGATCAACGGAAGTAGAGAGCGGGCCCTGAACACCTCCGGGGCGCTCAGCCCTCAATCGCTCCGGAGACCACACCCCGGGGTCCTCGGCCCGCACCGACCCTCTGCCCGGGTCCTGGGAGAACTCCTCGAACCTCCTCTGATAGAAGGAGAGCTGCTCACGCAGTGAGACGAGTTCGGCGTCGATGGCGGCCCGGCTGGCGGTCTGACCGCTGGCCGCCAGGGAGTCCATGCGCATCTGGATCAGCTCGGGGAGCTTGCGCACCTCGTAGTAGGCCTCGAACGCACGGGTTCCCGGGACGAGCGTTCGGGCCCCGAAAAGACGCGCAAACCGGTTGATCAGCACCCGGATCCGCCCGGAGATGCCTCGATACCGCGACATTTGCCGGGCTACCGCCACGTGGGTGTGAAAGTCCGCCACGCTCGCTTGCCGCCCGATATGGATGCGGATGTCGGTGACGCCGCCCCAGGCGTCGGTCTCATAGTTGATACGGATGGAGCGATCACCGATGCCGGGGTCCTCGTAGACCCCCACGTCACGCAGGGGCTCGCGCATCTGCGCCTCGAAGTCTCTGGCGCGGGCCGTTCGACGGGGCGGCAGGTCTGCCGTCGTCGGGGGAGCGTCACTATGAGCGCCGTCGGGGAGGCGACGGGGATTGGCGCGGAACTCCCCCGGGGCCGGGAGGCTCGCGGGGTCGTATCCGTGGGCCCGGCTCACGGCCGACGCCCGCCCGGCGAGCTCACCTCCGACCATCATACCGGCGCTCATCAATGTATTGCCCACGACCTGCATGATGATCGCCCGCTTCATCCCCTCAGGCATGTCATCGGGGAGGTTGCGGATCTGCTCCGAGGCTTCATGGGTCAGGAAGGCGACGCCCAGGCCGTCGAGTCCCAGTCCGGTGATGACCAGGCCCCGGGCGGTTCGCTGGCTCGCGACACTCGCCGTGCGAGCAGCGGTGCTGGCCGCCCGCATAGTGGCGAGGCCCACCAGGGAACCGAGCACGTCAACGACCTCCATCGCCGTGCGCATATCCATGTAGAGGGTGCCGGAGACCCCCCGGTCGATCAGGCGATAGGCCGATGGGGTCGCGCCGATGACCCCCACGGGAATCATCAAGGTGAGGGATGCCCCGCCGGTCAAAGGCGCGGCCGCCAGGGCCGCGAGGGTCACCACGAGGCTGATGTTTTCGATGCCCTCCATGGCGACCGCGCCCATATCGGCGGCCACCCGACGGGTCACAGGCGTGCCCGTGGTTCCTCCCGGCTCTTCGGGGACCAGGATCGAGACGTAGCCGCGGCCGTACGCGTCGTACCCCTGGAGCAGGTTAACCACGGCCGCTTCGACCGCGGCCTGGCGGTTCGGGCCCCACCCATGACCGGTGGTTACCGAGGGGCCGGAGTAATCGATCACGCGGTAGCGGTGCTGCGAAAACATCTGCATCGTGGGGTGTGCTTCTAGCATCAAGCTGACCGTGATCCCCTCATCACCGACGAAGGTCCCCCGCAACCGCTCCGTTGGTGTCCTGACGTTGCAGGCACGCCACTGAACCTTTCGCCTGAGCTCCTCGATCGCCCGGGTGGACTCCCTGAACTCCCTTTCTGTGTAGTCCTCACGGCCGGGAATGCAGATCTGTCGTGCAGCATGGGCACTCTCCAACTCCGCGAGCCGGGCCTGCAGGAGCTCGCCGATGTCTCCGTGAAGTTCCAGGTCGAGGGCGTCGGCCAATTGCTCGAGGCCCTGCCTGTTCGCCTCGGAGAGAGTCTCCGGAAAAGACGTCTGGGTCTCATCGCTCCATTCACGAAGTTCGCGGTCGCTCTCGAGACGAGCGATCGCGTCGGCGAGCTGAATCTGCTGCTCCTCCATCCGTTGGATGGCCAGGTGGGTCTGGATCGTCGCCATGGACTCCGGGTCCCGAACATAGACGGGCATCCAGGCGATACCTGGAGCTCGGCGGTAACGGGAGTCCTCGTCGAGCTGCGGCTCGACGACCACCCGCACGATGTGCAAACCGGGTTCGGTGAAGGTGATGCTCTCTTCATGGCGTTCGAGGCTGGCCCGCTCGACGATGGTGGTAATGAGATCTCCCACCGCGGAGATCGCTCGGTTGGCCACGAGAAACTGCGTGATGCCCGCCTGGGGAGATCCGATGGTGCTGACCAACCGCGGCATGATCGCCAGTGCCGCCTGGGGGGTAAAATTCGCCCCATCGGGCGCCACCGAGAAGGTCTGCAGATCCTCCATCAAATAGGCAGCCTGACGCTCGAGGCGAGCCCCCAGGGCGTCGAATCCGGAGGGCCTGTAGCCCATGTCCTCACGGGCGGCGCGCTCGATCTCATCGAAGCGGTAGCCCTGGTCGGACTGGATGAGGCGGTCGTCATCGACGGTCAGAGGTCGCAGGGCGCCCCCTTCTTCGGGGTTGACCTTCTCGGGGTCGACGCGGATCACGGACCAACGGTAGGTGAACGCTCCAAATGCGTGGGCCAGGATCTCGAATCGATCCGTGATCGTCGCGTCGGCCAAAAAGTGGCGAGGTACGTTCTGGGCGACATCGAAGAGTGGAGGGGCCAGCGGAGGGTACGAGCGGACTTCGACCGGGAGCGGCGGGGCGTTGCGATCGGTGAAGCCTTCCACGAAGTCGACGTCTTGCAGCTCCCCTGTGAGCTCACCGCCGGCTCGGACGTGGGCGCTCCAGGCATCCAGGAGCGCGGTGATCGCCTCCGTGGTGCCCTCGTCGAGGACGGCCTCGCGAAGGGGCAAAACGGTACGGCTAAACCGGACAAATCGATAGGCATGGTGGCTATCTACGGTGAGTTCTTCCCCACCGCCGCTGGTGCCAAAGATCTCTTCCACGTCATGTCGATCGGCGACCGTGGCGTCTTCGCCGATCCTCTCGAGGAGCGAGATGTCGGGACGCAATGCCTGGATGAAGCGGGACGCCAGATCATTGATCTCCTGGTCGCGCTCCTCTCCGGCGGACATCTCATAGGCGACCCGTGAGCTCCTGTCAGCCAGGCTTTCCCTGTGTTGGAGGAGGTTGACGAAGAGTTCCCTGGCCATCCACGTCGGGAGTTGTCCGCGGTTTTTGAGGAGGTCATAGAACCGTCTGAGCACTGCGCCTCGGCGCATCCGCTCGAACTGCTCATCCGTGATGGCGAGCTCGTCGACGCCCCGCTCCTGAAGCCACTCAGCGATGAAGAGCAGCGTCGCGGGATCTACGTAGACCCGCGGTACTCGGTCCGTCGCTGACGGCCTCTCTGTGGGGTCGAAGGTCAGCCGACCCCAGGCCCGAGAGGCGACCGCCGCTGTCGCTCTCCCGACGAGCTCTCGCGAGAAGGCCGCCGGAGCGAGGGCCTCAACGACCATCGCAGCGAACACCTGGCCCAGGGTGTGTCCGCCCATCCGGGTCGGACTTCTGGTTTCGATATAGAGCCCGTTGGGCGTGTAGGCCGTTCGCACCGGAGGTGGAGCATCCAGATCGAGTACTGGAACCCGGTCGCCGTCCTCACTGGAATCGCCAGGGTCGCCACGGAGGATATGACCGGGGGCGCCGCCGAGGTGCTGCGCGACGTGGGTCAACTCGTGTGCGATCAGCGCCCGGCCCCCGGGGTCCTCTGGCCGATAGGCGTCGGCACGAAAGTGGATGTTCGTGCCCGCCGTGAACGCTCGGGTGCCCAGGTGGCGTGCCGCCTTGTCCGACCGGGCGTCGGCGAAGATCGACGCACGGCTGGCGGCCTCGCTCAGGCCGCCGAAGTTGGTTGACAGCTTATAGGGTAGTGGTGCACCGCCGCTGCGGTCCACGTGGCGGTCGAACCACCGGGGGAGCTTTTGGGTTGGCTCCGAGGTCGCAGAGAGCTGACCAGGCGCGGGGAGTTTGCCGCCAAGCTGCGCGGCACGTGCTGCCTCACGAGCGGCTGTCTCGGCTTCGGCGCCGGGCGCTCCGTACTCATAGAGGCTTCGAGACGGCTCGTACAGGGACCGCCGGGGAGCCGAGGAGGCGCGGGGCGTCGGCGATGATGGGGTGTTCTCAGGCGGCGACTTTGTGCGGTGTTTTTTCACCCGGGACGTGCCCCCGTGTCGAGCTGATGCTGGTGGAAGTCTCTCTTGTAGGACGAACCCCCGTGGTTTGCAACTCCTGACGCTTCTCAACCTCCGGCTCGATATTCGGTACCTGCCCCGTGGATTCGCCTTCGACCACTTCGACCTCGGCGCCACCATCGGCGCCGGGGCCACACTCATCTTGGGCCACTCCTACGCAGCGACTCTAGAGCTTCGGTACAATCGCACCCTCCTCAACCACATCACCTCCTCCGACGAGGACTTCGCGGTGTTCTCCGATTTCACGGTGCTCTTCGGAATCCACTACGACCTCCCGTTCTAGTTCAACCGGGCAGCACTGCGCCAAAGCCGCTTGTCTGGCTTATCCCGCCGCAACGTTACCGTTGAACGGAGCCATTCGCGGTGGCAACCTGGGGGTTTCCTGCTCCACCTCGTAGAGGTCGGGTCTTTCCGACACCTATTCAATGAAATTCTGTGTCCCATCAGAATCACCTTCTGCCATGGGCGCTTCGCGTCCCTCGACACCCCTCCGACGCCTCGTTAGTATCGGTCCCCATCACGATCAAGCTCCCTCCTGATCACCCCGGCCGGTGACACCCAAGAGCGTGAGGACTGCATGCAACCCGAGTGCACCCTGAAGGTGCTCTTCGACCGCGACGATAAGGGATATCACCCTGGCGAGCAGGTCAAAGGCCACGTGGAGGTGGAGGTCACCGAGACTTGCTCCTGTCCTGGCCTGGAGCTCACCGTCGGGTGGCGCACACACGGTCGCGGCAACGTGGATCGGGGCTCCGAGCAGTCCGAGATCCTCTTTGAAGGAGAGTGGGCTGCGAACGAGGTCCACCGCCACCCCTTCGCGTTCGAGCTCCCCAACGGCCCCTTCACCTATCGCGGCCACTTCCTGAACGTCGACTGGAACGCCCGCGCCACGGTGACCGTCCCCGGTATCGGCAACTTGCAAGCCCGCGAGGACTTCCTGCTTACCGCATCGCCGGAGGGCACGTCGGCACCCTACCACTCCCACGACCCCCGAGGCCCCGAGGGAAGCCTGCAGGCGCGCCAGGATTCTTCGGAGCCCGCAGACATCGTCTTTGCAGTCCTCTTTATCGCCGCCTTGGTTCTTGGATGTTGGATCTTCGTGTGGATCACCGACGACCCCGAGGCCTTCTCCATCTCGGAGGCACTCACAGTCTTCATGGGGATCGTCGTCGCCCTCGCCCTCGCGCTCTCCCTGGGAATACGAAACAGGCTCGCCAACGCGCGCCTCAGGAGCATCGCTGTGGCCGTCGACAACCCCGGGGTCCACGCTGGCGAACACCTCGGGTTCTCCATCGAGATCCCCCCGAAGTCAAAGGCTCATATCAACGGCATCTCCGCCAACCTCATCGGTCAGGAGGTGGTCACCTCCGGCGCCGGATCGCGACGCACAACCCGGACTCACACTGTCCATAACGACGGGTATACCTTTCCCGAGACCGTGGATCGCTCGCTGAAGCGTGGCGAGTCCCTGGACATCCGAGACTCCATCGTCGTTCCCACAGACGCGCCACCGTCATTTCACGCCGACGACAATCACCTGGAGTGGAAGCTCCGCATCCACGTCGATATCCACCGCTGGCCAGACTGGCAGCGGGAGTATCCCCTGGAAGTCCTCCCCTCTCTCCCTGCCCCCGAAGAAGCCGAAGAAGCCGAAGAAGCCGAAGAGTCCAACCCGGTGGGGTGACTCGTTCCACAGGAGCACCAATGAAAGACCTCACCCTGATCCCTCCCTGCGGTGGCGGCGGCCGAATCCCCACGGGAAGACTGCCAGCCCTCTCCGCCAACGGGCAGGTCGTCGCCTTCGCCCGTTGGGGCTCACCGCAGACCCCTCCAGAGTTCGCCGTCGTCGACGTCTCCAGCGCCAAGACCCTCCTCGAGGCCACCCACTCCCCGCCCCCGGGTTGGAAGCCCGAGCATCGAGACGACCGACCTCCGGAGCTCCGAGTCCTGGCTCTCTCCGAGGACGGCCGGCTCTGTGCCACCTCGACCACCAAAGACACAGCGCTCTGGCAGGCCGGCCGCCCGGACCCGCTCTGGACCCTCGACGCCTCCACGGGGTGGCTCGAGATCGCCGGCGGAGACCTCTTCATGTGGGTCGCCGGGCCCGAGGGCCGCCACGTCTGGCGCGTCGACCTCGACTCCGGAGACGTCTCGGCCCGTTACAAGCTCGATTCGCCGCCGGCAGCCCTCCTCGGTGACGGCGTGGTCTACCCAAGCTTTCGAGAGCTCCGCTTTCTTCCCCTCGGCGGCGACGTGGAGGTCCTCTTCGAGGGGTTCGACGACGAGTCGCCCCTGGGCCGAGTGACCGTAGCCGTAGACGGGGGGTACGTCGCCGTGGCCTCAAAGACCACCCCCCGGGTCGCCCTGATCGACGTCGCGACCCGGCAGGTCACCGCCTTCGACACCTCCGAGATGCCCACCACCGGAGACAAGACCGAGTCCGTCGTGAACCCGCAGCTCCTGCCGTCCCCGGACGGCCGACTCCTCCTCGTCTCCACGCGACTGACCCGCGTCTTGGACACAGCCTCCGGCGAGTTCCTCCACGTTATCGACCCAAACGAGCCGCGGGTCTTTCAGCTCTCGCCATGGAAACCCCTGGGGTTCTTCGATCAGAACACAGTGCTCCTCGAAGGCGGGCTCCTCATGCGGTTCGACGTCCGCTCCGGCGAGGAGATCACCGACGGAGAGACCTTTCCGCGACAGTGCTGGTCCCTCGCCATCAGCCCCGACGGAACCCACGCCCTCTCCGGCCATATCGGGTTCGCCCTCCTTTGGGATCTAAAGCGCGGCACCCACCATCGCATCCCCGTCGCTGAAGACGCTCAGGTTCTCTCCATGGCTTTTGACTCCGAGAGCCGTCGGGCATGGCTCGCAAGCCCCATGCTCGAGAACCTCCTCGAGGTCGACCTCGAGACCTCCGACGATCACCAGACCACCCAGGGGCCCACCGCAAACCCAGGAGGAAAGAGCGAAGCCCGAGACCCCCTCCCCGCGAGCGGGGAGG
>SKON01000194.1 GCA_007120035.1 Myxococcales bacterium | reverse complement strand
CGTGCCACCGGGGGCGGCCCGGGGATAGAGCGACCATCCTGGGCGGCGTGGTACCTCACCACGGGGCAAAGCCCCCGTGGCTGGCACAGTCGGGCTTCGCCCGAGGGCTCCGGCGGGCCAAGGCCTCGCCTCCGCGAGATCACCGACCACCGGGGGCAGCCCGGCGGCGGAACCTCCCTGGCGGGCCCAGGCCCGCTGTGGCCTGCGGGCCAACCGATCAACGTGGATCACACCCCTTTCCCCTCTTCTCCCTCGTGGTTCTGGTCCTGCTGATCACCGTCACCACCGGCTGCGCCACCATCACCGGCGCTCCTCGCCATTGCCCCCCCGACGACGGCCAGGACCTCCACTCCCTGGATCGATGCACCCACCTCCAGGGGGATCTCCGGCTGGCCCATCGCCAGGAAGAGAACCTCCCCCCGCTCTCCCTCCGACACGTCCAGGGCGATCTCATCATCGCCCAGAGCCCCCACCTGCAGGACCTCAGCGCCCTCCGACACCTCGAGGAGATCGACGGTGACCTCCACCTGATCAACCTCCCGGCCCTGACCTCCCTGGACGGTCTCTCCCGGCTCCGGGCTGTCGGCGGCGAGGTACACCTCATCGATCTCGGCCTGACGGCCTGCCAGGTGGACCAATGGCTCGACGGACTCGCCAGCCCTCCCACTCGAGTCGTCGCCCTCGGCCTCTCCGACCACGCCCCCTGCCCGGCACCGGTGGAAGCTCCCGCCTCGCTGGCCCTCTCGTCTCTCCCCGAGATCGATGAGATCCAGGGCGGCCGCCTCCTCCAAGGACTCCACCCGGAGCTCCGCGATCGGGCTCGCCTCCTCTACGGCCTCCTCCAACAGGAGCAGATCGAGATCGTCTTTATCTCCGGCCATCGCCCCTACGATCCCAACTACCGGCCCAACCGCCTGGCCAGCTGGCACAACCTGGGCATGGCCTTCGATCTGAACATCGTCGGCCGCCCCTACGCCTACTTCGAAGAGGACCAGGAGAAGTGGGAGCGCATCGGCGAGCTCGCCCAGGGCCTGGGGATGATCTGGGGGATCCGATACGACGACATCTTTCACTTCGAGTGGCACCCCAACTTTCACGCCCGGATCCGCGACCACGAGTTCTCCCTCTTTCAAGACCTCGCCGGCTCTCATCTCACCGACCACCACGAGGTCTTTCCCCTCTTTGACTACCACCGAGTCGGCGCCGAAGATCCGACCTGCTTCGGCGGGTGTCAGGTGATCCCCGACGACGATCTTCGCCGTCTTCTTCGGGCTCTCCAGGACCGCTAAGCACCCCCAACTTCAAATGCCGTTCAAACTTCTTTCTTTTTGCCCTTGTCTTAGCAGCCTCGGGTTCTAAGGTTCCATCTGCAGCGTGATGCCGCATTGATCAGAGTGTCCAGAACTTCGGACTTACCTGCTCAAAACCAATTCAAACGGAGTAATTGCCATGAAAAGCCTGCCGCGAAACATCTTCTTCCTCCTCCTGGGCGTCCTCCTGGTCGCCTGTGGCCCCGGAGAGGACGAGGAAAACCAGAATCAGAACCAGAACCAGAATCAGAACCAGAACCAGAATCAAAACCAGAATCAGAACCAGAACCAGAACCAGAACCAGGACGAACTGGTCAACCTGATCGCCACCGCCGAGGCCGCTGGGGACTTCACGACCCTCCTGTCGGCTCTGGACGCCACGGGGCTCACCGCCACCTTGGCCGACGAGAGCAACGACTTCACCGTCTTCGCCCCCACGGACGCCGCCTTCGCCGCGATCTCCGACGTCGTCGACGACCTGTCCAACGACGAGTTGGAGACCATCCTCCTCTTTCACGTGATGGCCGGCACCATCACCTCCGATATGGTCACCGCCGGTGACTTCCCCACCCTGGCCGACATCGACGTCGAGATCATGATCGACGGCGCCGACATCTTCTACCAGAACGCCCAGATCACCTCCGTGGACGTCATGGCCTCCAACGGCGTGATCCACGTCCTCGACGCCGTAGCCCTTCCCCCGGAAGAGCCTCAGCCCGAGGAGAACATCGTCGAAATCGCCGTCGGAAATGCTGACTTTTCCTCCCTGGTCGCCGCCCTCCAGCGAGCCGACCTGGTCGAGACCCTGGAAGGGGCCGGGCCGTTCACGGTCTTCGCCCCCACCAACGACGCCTTCGATGAATTTCTCGACGGAGACGACCTCGCCGACATCCCCGTGGAAGCTCTCACCGACGTCCTCCTCTACCACGTCCTCTCCGGCGACGTCCGCGCCGCAGACCTCGAGGCTTCCGTGGTCACCACCGTACAGGGCGCCCCGGCGCTCGTGATCGAGGGCAACGACGGCTGGACTTATGCTCGGGCCAACATCACCTCCGCCGACATCGTCGCCTCCAACGGCGTGATCCACGTCATCGACACCGTGGTCACCCCTCCCGGCGATATCGTCGACGAGGCCATCGCCGGTGAATTTGACTCCCTGGTCGCCGCCGTCACCCGGGCCGACCTGGTCGAGACCCTCCAGGGCGCCGGACCCTTCACGGTCTTCGCCCCCACCGACGACGCCTTCGAAGCCCTCTTGCCGGTCCTGGGCGTGCAGGACATCGACGAGATCGACGTCGACCTGCTCACCGACGTCCTCCTCCATCACGTGCTCCCCGGCGCCGCCTACTCCTTCGACATCTCCCCCGGGGTCGTCGAAACCGCTAACGATCCCCTCTCGGTGGCCCTTCTGGCTCCCGACGCCGACGGCAATCTCTCCTACGGAGACGTCTTCGGGGACTTCGACAGCGCCCAGATCACCGTCACCGACGTGGTCGCCACCAACGGCGTAATCCACGTCATCGACGCCGTGGTCGTCCCGCCGCCGAACCTGGCGGATCTTGCTGCGGGCTCCGGCGCCTTCGACAACCTCGTCGCCGCTGTGGTCCATGCGGAGCTCTTGGAGACTGTCTCCGAGGGCGGACCCTTCACGGTCTTCGCCCCGGTGGACGCCGCCTTCGACGCCCTCCTGGACACCCTGGACCAGGACATCGAGGACTTCGCTCCCGCTGACCTGGCCGAAATCCTCCTCTTCCATGTCCTCCCCGAGGCCCTCTCCTCCCACCAGATCTCTCCTGGTGACTACGAGACGGCCATGGGCGAAGACGCCACCATCGCCTCCGGTCCCGACGGACTGACCTACGATGAGGCGCCCATCGTCGACACGGACATCATGGCTCGCAACGGAGTCGTCCACGTGATCGGTGGGGTGGCTCTGCCCCCTGAGGACTGATCCCACTGGGGTGCCTCCGCAGCACCCGGCCGGCCTCGCCATCTTGGTGAGGTCGGCCTTTTTCTTTCCCTTGAAATCCCTACCCCTTTCCGCTAGTGATTCGCTCATTCGACGCCACCCCGGGTCCATCTCCAGATCTGGAGATCCCCCCAGGGGTGTGTTAAGATTCCTACACTTGTTTACGGTCCCCGCTCACCCAATGGACTGCGCCATGTTTCGACGACTCTCGGCCGTCTCCGTCGTTCTCCTGCTCGCCACTTCGTCCCTCCTCGCCTGCGGCGACTCGGGACAGGCCAGCTTCACCACGGCGAACTCCGACAACCGACCGGACCCGACCAACAGCACCCCGGACCCCACCAACCAGAACCAGGAGCCCGATCCGGAGGTCACCTATGAGCTGCAGATCGTCGGTGACGACCACCACGAGCTCCGGGTCGGTGAGCACGTCGATCTCGCGGTCCGCCTCGTAGAATCCACCGGGCAGGCCGTCCAGAATCAGGCCATCGCCTTCCAGATCATCGACGGCACCGGCGACGCCAATCTCCGGCTCGAAGCCGGCTCGGTCTTCGTCAACGAAGACGGTCAGGCCAGCAACCGCCTCCGGGTCGGCGACACCACCGGCCAGATCACGGTCCACGCCACCCACCAGTGGGTGGACCACCCCGCCGAGTTCACCGTCGACGTCGACGTCCTCCCCGTGGGAGACCTCCAGGTCCACTTCGAGCACGACGAACAAGACATCTTCCCCCTCTCCGACTTAGAAGTCCGGATCTGGCCCCAGAGCCTCGTCTTCTGTCCCACCCCGGCCTTCGGTCTCCCCGTGGAGGCCCCCCTCGACGAGGGCTTCGCCGCCACCATCCACGACACCCACACCTTCTCCGACCTCAACAGCGCCACGGACTACACCGTCAGCGTGATGGCCTTCGGCCCCGACGGACAGATCTCCGGACGGGGCTGCATCACGGGCATCTCCATCACCCCCGACGCCGTCACCGACGCCACGGTCCCCCTGGAGCTCATCCCCCTGACCCCTGCCGGTGAGTACGACGTCACCAGCTTCTGGGACTTCGGCGACGCCCTGGCCTCCACGGGCAACGTGGGCAGCACCATCGTCGACGTGATCGACGCCCTGGCCGACCCGGCCGGATACATCGTCGGCGTGATCCTCGATCTCGCCGATGATTTCGTCTGCGATTACTACGGAGAGAGCGCCTCTTCCGCTGAGAGTTGCCTCTGCGATTACTATGGCTGGCTCACCGTGGAGTGCGCCGCAGCCCAGGTCGGCGGGAGCTACATCCGAAACCAGGTCGAAGACTTCGTCACCGAGTTCCTGGATGGAATCAGCATCGTCCAGACCATCTCCGAGATCGGCACGGACCTCCGCGACACGGTCCGCAACATGAAGATCGACAGCATCCTCACCATCGACAACAAGGCCGTCGGCGAGGGCGAGGTCGAGGGCACCGACACCTGGCTGGGCATGTACTTTTACTGGACCCGCAACTGTGGCCCCACGGACCCCGCCGACTGCGGCGAGATCTACATCGGCCTCGGCAGCGACAGCGAGTTCGGCGTCATGGAGGCCGAGTGGGACGGCCGGGTCTTCGACTACAACCAGCTCGAGATCGACCCCCACGAGATGGTCATGCCCTACGGCGACGTGATCCTCTATATCCTGAACAACACCATCCTCCCGGCGCTGACTGGCGGCAACGCCAACTCCCTCGGCGACGCCCTTGACTACTGGATCTGCAGCAACATCGGCTCCACCACGGTCCTGGGCATCTCGATCCCCGTCGGCACCCTCTGCACCACCGCCGTCTCCCTCCTCGACATCTACGTCCAGGGCTACCTCTCGGGTCTGACCTTCGACATCGACCTCCACGTCAGCGGCCTGGGCACCATGGTTGACCTGGAGAGCAACAGCCTGGTCGACGTGATCGAGGACGGCACCTTCCTCGGACAGCTCTACAACGAGGATGGCGAGGCCACCGACATCGACGCTACCTTCACCGCCGTGCGACGAGATTGAATCAATCACTGACCACCATCGAGGAGCGCAGCCCCAGAAACCGTGTCCTGGCCATTACTCTGGCCGTCTTCTTCGGATACTGGGGCGTCCACCGGTTCTACACCGGCCGGTTCTGGACGGGCCTCTTGATGTTCCTCACCGGCGGTGGATTCCTCGTGTGGTGGATCATCGACGTCCTGATCCTCCTCACAGGCCGCTTCAAAGATGGTGAGGGCCGGGTCCTGGGACCGCCCCAGACCCGGGCCCTCCACAGCCTCCCCCCGGCCTCCCGACAGTCCCACCTCGAAGGCCCTCGCCAGCGCCAACCCGACGAGGACGACATCTCCATGGACGACCTCCTCGAGGATCCCCTGGAGGAGGAGTTCCGAAAGCTCCAGCAAGAACGGGCTCACGCCCACCGCGACGGCTCTCTCTAAACCCGGCGTCTTCACCGCGCCAAACCCCGGAATGAACCGGGCCCCCTCCCAAGTTGAACCTCCTGGTTTTTGCCGCCCCTATTCTGTCAGCGGCACTGATTCACAACCATCAGCACCGGGAGGATGCGATGACCCGTTCTCTTTCTCTTTCTGGACTTCTTGTTCTCCTCACTCTGGCCTTCTCCGGCTGTACCCAACCGGCCCCGGTACCGGAGAAGGACTCCGCCACCGCCACCGCCCCCGCCAGCACTCCCTCCACCGAAGAGGCCGCCGACCCGGCGCCCCCGCCACAGGCCACCCCGGCGATCTCCGACACGGAGCTCACCGCCCGCCTCGATCTCCCCGACGTCGTCGAGCGGGTCATGCCTTCCGTGGTCGGCATCTCTACGGAGCGCACCCTCCGCCAGCGGCAGCGCCAGGACCCCTTCTTTGACGATCCCTTCTTCCGGCAGTTCAGCCCTTTCTTCGGCCAGCCTCAGGCGCCTCGCCAGCCCCGGGAGCGGACCCAGCAGGGCATCGGTTCCGGCGTGATCGTCGACGCCGCCGGGGTGATCGTCACCAACCATCACGTGATCGACGGCGCCGACACGATCCTCATCACCCTCTCCGACGGACGAGAGCTCACCGCCGAGGTCACCGGCCAGGATCCTCAGAGCGACATCGCCGTCCTCCGGGTCCAGGATCCCCCCGGCGACCTCGAGCCCATCGCCTTCGGTGACTCCGATGCTCTCCGCCTTGGCGAGTCCGTGATCGCTATCGGCAACCCCTTCGGGCTCTCCGGGACGGTCACCCTGGGCATCATCAGCGCCAAAGGCCGGGGCAACGTCGGCATCGTCGACTACGAGGACTTCCTGCAGACCGACGCAGCCATCAACCCCGGCAACTCCGGCGGGGCCCTCTTGAACCTCCGCGGCGAGCTCATCGGCATCAACACCGCCATCGTCACCCGCTCCGGCGGCTATCAGGGCGTGGGATTTGCCATCCCCTCCAACATGGTGGACCGGGTCATCACCAGCCTCCTCGAAGATGGCGAGGTCCACCGCGGCTGGCTCGGCGTCGCCCTCCAACCCCTGACCTCGGAGCTCGCCGAAGCCCTCGGCGTAGACCCCTCGCTGCGCGGCGTGGTCCTCTCCGACGTCCACCCCGACAGCCCCGCCGATGCCGCCGGTCTCCAACGAGGCGACGTGATCGTCTCCCTCGACGGCTCGGCGGTCCGCAGCCCCAACCAGCTCCGCAACTACGTGGGCCTTCGATCTCCGGGAGACAGCATCGCCGTGGAGGTCGTCCGCAACGGCGACCGCCGGACCCTGGACGTGGCCCTGGCCGCTCGCCACGACCAGGCGGCCCTGGCCCCGGACCAGGACGCCTCCGACGACGTGGGCCTCGACGGCCTCTCCCTGAGCTCCCTGGACCCCCAGCTTCGCCGCGAGCATCGCCTCCCCGACTCCCTCACCACCGGCGTGGTCGTCACCGCCGTCGAGCCCGGCTCCGACGCCGCCCGGTTCCAGCTCCGCCCCGGCGACGTGATCCTCGAGGTCAACCGCCGCTCCATCTCCACCCCGGCCCAATTCGCCGAAGCCTTCCAATCGGGGCAGCGAAACCTCCTGCTCCTCTATCGAGATGGCTCGACGATCTTTATGACCCGATGAGGGTCATTTCCGAACCCACTCGACGACGCTCACGCCGACGCCCATGAGTGCAACTGCGGCGAAGGGCGCGAGTGCGGCCCCGGTGAGTGCACCTGCGGGCACTGATTCGGTCCGTAGATCCCGTCGTTCTGGACATCACCACGGGGCTCCGCTACAAACCGCTGAACTGTCTTCACCCGGTTCCCGGAGCCTCGTCACATGTCTCGAATGATCCCCGTTGTAGCGCTCTTCCTCACCGCTCTCGTAGCGGTTGGCTGTGGCGGCGACGCCGAAGAGCAGGTCCGCGATCGTGATCTCGAGACCGACGAGGTCGACTTCGACGATCGCGCCGACCAGGCCGAGGTTCGGATCCGGGCTGACGGCATGAGCGTCTGGCTCCGCCCCGAGGTGGAGCCCGTCTTCCGGGAGTCCCTCGGCCAGGACGTGTGGTTCTTCCGGGGCCGGACCAGCCACAACCTCGGCCACGTCGCCGCCACCGTGGACGGTACCAACGTCGCCAGCGCCGGCACCGTCAGCGCCCGGGTCTTCGAGATCTACCTGACCTTTCGGCAGATGGCCGACGTGATCGCCGGCGAGCCTCTCCTGGTGGAGCTCGCCAACGAGCGTGGCGAAGAGTGGCACCTTGCCATCGATCTCCGTCCTCGCCTGGAAGCCCGCGACGGCTCCTGGCGGATCTACCCCTGGGTCAACGTCGTCCCCGTCGTCGACGACCGGGCCGTCTGGCTCCGGGGCCGGGTCACCACCAACACGGCCATGGCCGATCTCTTCGCCTACAACGACGACGACTCCGCTCCCGAGCGCATCACCGCCCAGGACGACCGCCGGTGGAAGCTCGACTGGCACCCCCTGGCCATGCCCTGGGCCGGCGCCCCTCCCGAATACCCCGTCTACATCGTCGCCGAAGACTTCGGCGGCACCCATCACACCCTCGAGGTCGGCGTCCTGATGCGCATGCGCCGCGCCGCTCTCTCCAGCGCCGGCCCCGCCGCCGTGCTCCCCGACGGCGCCTGCGATCCCGCCGTCGCCGCCTGCCTCCAATCCCTGGACACCCTCGACACCGAGGAGTGCGGTGAAGCTCGTGACGTGATCGCCTGCGGCGCCCTGGAGATGGAAGGCCCCGCCTTCCCGGCCGTCACGGAGGTACTCGTCGGCGCTCAAGAGATCGAAGCCGGCGGATTCACCTGGGTCGAGGTCAGCTTCGGCGCCCCCGTCCCCGCCGGATCGGTCCTCACCACGACCGCCACAGGCTCCATGGCCCCCGTGGACCCCATCGAACTCGACGAGGGCGTCAACCACGTGCAGTTCAACGTCCATGCCACCGACGAACCGGGCCCGGGCTCCCTGACCTTCACCCTCGGCGGCGCCTCCCAGACCCGTGAGTTCGAGATCTTCGACGACTCCTGCCTGATCATCAGCATGTACATCGAGGGCTCCAGCACCAACAACAAGGCCGTCCAGCTCTACAACTGCTCGGACCGCACCCTGCAGCTCTCGGACTACTACGTCTGTCTCTACGCCAACGACGCCACCTCCTGCTCCAACACGGTCCGCCTCGAACCGGAGACCCTCTCCCCTGGCGGCATCTTCAACCTCTGCCGCACCACCGCCGAGAGCGGCACCAACCCCTACCCTGAGATCTCCAACAACTGCAGCCAGATCGCCTCCTCGGTGATGAACTTCAACGACGACGACCGCCTCCTGATCTTCCGCGACCGCGACGGATCCGGCTCCTTCACCTCCGGCGACCAGATCATGGACGCCTTTGGCGAGCTCACGGTCCGCCCGGCCTCCCTGATCTGGGGCAACCGCACCTACCGCCGGTGCGACTTCACCCCCTTCGACGGCCAGACCTCCTTCGACGTCCTCGACTACTACCGCGAGTACCCCCAGGACACCGTCGACGGCTTCGGGATGCCTCCGCAGACGGATTTGTCCTGCGAGTGAGGTTCGCTGGGGCGGTGAACGTTCGGGCGGCGCGGGACGACCCCTCCGCCCTTCGGGCACCTCCCCGCACGCGGGGAGGGGGCTACGGGCTTCGTTGTTTCGGCAGGGGTTCGCTGGGGGGTGAACGTTCGGGCGGCGCGGGACGACCCCTCCGCCCTTCGGGCACCTCCCCGCGAGCGGGGAGGGGGCTACGGGCTTCGCTGTTTCCTCCGGGGTTCGCGGCGGGGTGAACGTTCGGGCGGTGCGGGACGACCCCTCCGCCCTTCGGGCACCTCCCCGGTCGCGGGGAGGGGGTCTCGGGCTTCGCTGTTTCTGCAGGGGTTCGCGGGGG
>SKON01000258.1 GCA_007120035.1 Myxococcales bacterium | reverse complement strand
TCGCGGTGTCTCGGAGCTCCCGGAGGAGTTCGGTGGCCTCGGAATGGTGGCCCGCCGCCGAGGTGGCCAGCGCCCAGGCGAGTCGGTCGTCGTCGGTGAGGTCCGATCGCTCGGCGACCCAGGAGAAGATCCGGGCCGCCCGATGGAAGGCGAACCGCTGGGCCGCCTCGTGGGCGATGTCGGTGGCGACGCGGAGGGCCTCGTCGTCCCGGCCGGCCCGCAAGAAGAGTTCAAACCGCTGGTCCCGCTGCCGGGGGTCGTCGCGATCGAGGCCGTCGGCGAGGAGCCCGAAGAGGCGGGCCCGGTGGTCGCGGCTGAGGCCTTGGGAGATCACCTGGCGGCAGTGGTCGTGGATGATCTCGAACCGGGGCTCCTGGTGACCGTTGGCCGGGGATTGCCTGGCGAGCCGACGGTGGACCAGAGCGCGAGCCACCTCGGCGCCGGTGCTCTCTTCGGACCGTTGGGTGCCGAGCTCGCGCTTCATCGCGTGTTCCAGGGATGGCGCCGGTACGGGCCCACGGGCGACGGCGAGGAGTTGAAGGACAAGGCGTTCGGCCCGAGAGAGGTCGGCGCTGCGATCTTCGACGAAGGAGGCCAGCTGGCCAAGAGGCTCCTCGGGAGATCTGTCCTCAGCCTCGGAGGGCTCGGCGAACTCAGCAGGCTCAGCGGGCTCAGCAGGCTCGCATTCGAGGCTCTGCTGGCGAGCGTGATGGATCATCTCCTCGATCAGGAGAGGGTTGTGGTGACTCTGCTCCAGGATCTCCTGCTTCTGGGGCAGGGTCAGGTGGCCGCCTTGAGCGAGGAGATACTCCTGGGCCTCTGTGGCGGAGAAGGTCTCCAGCGAGACGGTGTGGACGTCGGCTGGGAGGGCTTCCGGTTGGGTCCACAGGTTGGTTGGAGAGTCGGATTTGGGGAGCCGGGTGGCGGCGACCATCACCCGAAGGCCTCGGGGGGCCTCGGCGAGGTCTTCCAAGAGCTGGACAACGTCGGGGTCGGCGTGATGGAGGTCGTCGAGGGCGAGGAAGACGGGGCGCTGCTCGGAGAGGCACTCGAGCACCTGGCGGAGGCCATCGACGGCGGCGCGGCGGTGGATGTCCGGGGGCGCCGAATCGTCGTCGAGGAGGCAGGGAAAGAGTCGGCCGGCCCGGAGGCGCTCCCGCGAGATCCGGCGCTGGGCTTTTTCCGGGAGGTCCTGCAGGAGCTCGGCCAGGCGATTCATCACCGGGGCGAGCCCCTGGTAGGTGATGGGCTGATCCGGGAGGAATCGCCCCCGGAGGGTCACCCATCCGAGCTGGGCGGCCCATCGGGAGAGGGCGTCGAGGAGAGCGGTCTTGCCGACCCCAGCTTCCCCGTCGACCAGGGTGAAGGTGAGGACTCGGTTCTGCGATGCCGATTTGGCGATCTCGGCGATCTCGTTGAACCGTTCTCGTCGACCGAAGAGGGTCTCGGTCTGCTCCACGACGCTCGCCCGGATCGTGACGGACCGCTCCTCGGAGGCGGCGATCAGGTCTTCGACCTCCTTGAGACCCGGCCGCTCCGAGGGGTCCTCGGCCAAGAGTCCGTGGATCAGGTCGGCCCAGGAAGCCGGGCAGTGAGGCAGGATCTCCGAGAGGTATCGGGGCGGGCCGTCGCCTTCGCCAAAGGGCTGGTCGGCGAGGGCTTCAAAGAGGATCGCGCCCAGGGAGTAGAGGTCCGTGGCGGGCCCGAAGTCCCCGTCGGCGGTCTCCGGGGGAGCGTAGGAGACGAACCCCAGGCCCGTGTCGGTGTCGAGGTCCAACTCGGGGTAGATGCCGAAGTCGGTGAGGATGGCCTGTCCCTGGTCGTCGACGACGATGTTGGAGGGCTTCAAGCCGCCGTGGATCTGACGGTATCGATGGAGATACTCCAGGGCAGACAGGATCGGCGGGAGGACCGTGCGAAGGCGTAGGATGATGAGATCCAGGGCTCGATCAGCGGCTTCGGAATCCTCCAGGAGGGTGTGGGGGATCTCCAGAGTGGTGGGGCGATCCGGGTCTTCCTGAACGGGCGGTGGGGGCTCTTCGTCAGGATCATCGGGTCCTTCCGGGATCTCTTCGGTGCGAGGAGCGTCGAGATCACGGACCGGGGAGGCGTCGACGGGGATCACGTCGTCGAGAAACGCCGGGATCTGATCAGAGCTCTCCCAGGGGGTGGTGGCCACGGGCGTGGAGGTGTCTCGAAGGATCTCCTCCTCGTCGGAGGTGATCCGCCGAGTGAGGTACTCCGTCAGCGGGACGCCGTCGACGAAGTCTCGGAGGATCCGCAGGGCCTGTTCGCCGACGAAGCACTCCCGATACTGGGCCAGGTGGGGGTGGTCGAGGCGGGTCAGGGCCTCGAAGCGATGAGGAAACCGGTCGGGAGCTTTGAGGCGGCCTCCGTGGATGCGCTTGAGGACCAGGTGCTCGCGCTGAATCCTCTGATCCGTGCGCTCCACGTCCTCCTCGGAGGCCCTCAGGCGGAGGACCTCGAAAGCCTCCCCGAGGGGGCCGGAGCCCAGAGAGCGGACCTTCTGGAGGGTGGCCTCCCCGGGGGCCGGCACTGCGGTGGGGGCCGTGCTCTCAGAGCTCATCGGGGATTCCCCAGCGCAGAGGTGTTGGCCAGAGCGGTGGTGAATGCCTTCGGGAAGAGGCTCTTCACTTTCCACTGGTTGGGGTCGTCCTGGCGAGTGGAGATGAGGAACCCCATCCCAAGGCCCTGGCCGTCGTACCGGATCAGCAGGTGTCCCCGGGAGGTACAGCCGGCCTGTTGATCCGCGGTCAGGGTGAAGGGCTGTCGGCGCAGGTAGGCGTCGCATTGTTCGTCTTCGAGATCGACCACGTGGCGAGTGGCGTGGGCCGCCCAGGTCATGGCGCCGGCAGTAGTGGGGCGGGGGACGGCCATGTCGATGCGAAGAAAATCCAGGCCCATACGGTCGAACTCGACCTCCTCAGGGAGGTCCATGGGGGGGGCGCAGGCTCGGATGATCTTTCCACCGGCGTCGAAGAAGAGGAGGTGGTCAAAGAGAGCCCGGGAGAGGCCGTACCGTTCCTCGAGAGAGCCCAGGTAGGGGGTAGGATCGATGGGGTTCATCAAGAGGCCACCTTCTCGAAGAGGGCCAGGAAGAAACCCCCGGTGTCGTGGTGGTGTGGGTACACGCGGAGCGCTCTTTCCAAAGTGGAATCAAAGCGTTGGCCTCGCCATTCTACCAGACCTTTCGAAGCAGGAAAGCCCGGGATCTTCGCCGGGAGGAGCTCTACCTGACCGCGAAACTGGCGAAGGGCCTCATCGACGATGGTCTCGTTCTCTTCCGGGGCGTAGGTGCAGGTGGCGTAGACCACCCGGCCTCCCGGTCGGCACAGGGTCAGAGCCTTCCCGAGGATCGCCAGTTGGGTGCCGCAGAGGTTGTGGAAGTCCCGGGCGGTGGCCGGGGAGACCCCGTGCTTGCGGGAGGTGCCTTCGCAAGAGCAGGGGACGTCCGCCAGGACACGGTCGAAGGTACCGAGGTCGTTGGGGAAGTTGGCGGCGTCGTGGGTGCAGATGGCGGTGTTCAAGATCCCGAGGCGCTCTAGGGTTCGGACCACGCTCTTCATCCGACGGTAGTTGTAGTCGTTGGCGATCAGGGTGCCCCGGTCGCCGAGGCGGGTGGCGATCTGGGCGGTCTTGTTGCCCGGGGCGGCGCAGGCGTCGAGGACCCGTTGTCCGGGGCGAATGTCCAGGAGCTCTACGGGGAGCATGGAGACCTCCTCTTGGACGTGGAAGAGGCCCGCCAGATAGCCGAGCCGGCTCCCCGGCCGAGGGGTGTCCGGGAGACGGTAGGCCCCGGCGCGCCAGGACAGGGGTTCGAAGGGGATACTCTGAGCCGTGAGGTGAGCCTCCAGCTCGGCGGGGGTGACCTTCAGGGGGTTGGCCCAGATCGTCGTGGGGAGAGGGCGCTCTGAGGCGGCGACGAAGGCCTCCCAATCGTCGATGATGTCGCGGTAGCGGGGCTCAGCCACGGAAGTAGCCTCCTTCCCGCAAGAGGGCGTAGACCCGGGTCAGCGGCAGCCCTTCGATGGCCGTGGGGTCCGGTCCGGAGGCGTCCTGGAAGAGGAGGATGCCCGAGGACTCGAACCTGTAGGCGCCGGCGCAGTCGAAGGGTTCGTCGATGAGCAGGTAGGCTCCGATCTCTCTCTCCGTGAGGGGTCGCATGGTCATCTCGTAGGTGACCAACGCCTCGTGGAGTCCGTCGGGGGTGGCCAGGGCCACGGCGTTCATCAGCAGGTGGGTGCGCCCCTGGAGAGCCTGGAGGTGCTCGGTGGCGACCTCGAAGGTCCCGGGCTTGGAGAAGATCCGGTCCTCGAGGGCGATGACCTGATCGGCGCCGATCACGAAGGCGTCGGGGTGTCCTGCGGCCACGGCCTGTGCCTTCTCCCGTGCCAGACGCCTGGCGAGAGCCTCCGGCGCTTCATCGGGGCGGCGGGTCTCGTCGATGGCCGCGTCCTGCGCGGTGAAACGCAGGCCCATCCGGGTCAACAGGCCAATCTTGTAGGGAGAGGCGCTGGCCAGGATCAGGCGGGCCGGGATGAGCGGATGAGTCTCGTTGGTTGTACTCATGGTGGTCAGCAGACGAGGTAGAGATGATCGCGAGAGAGAGGTTACGAAAACGACTGGTGGCGGTGCACGACTTTCCAGAGACCTACATGTTCAAGGTGATCGGGGAGAACAGTCAGGACTTTATCGCCCGGGTGGTACAGGTGGCTGTTCAGGCTCTGAGCCGAACCGAGGAGCTGGAGGAGGTCAAGACCCGGGAGAGTCGGAGCGGAAAGCATGTGTCGGTGACCCTCCTGACTCGGGTGGAAGATGCCGATACGGTGCTCGATGTCTACGAGGTGATGAAGCTGGTCCGGGGCGTTCGGTTCTTGGTCTGAGGGATCAGAGGAGATCCATCCCCGGGGCGGGTTCGGCGGGCTCCGGGGTGGGTTCGATCTGTGACTCGTCGGAGCCGCCGGAGCTTCGGGAGTCCAAGATCCAGAGGCCCGCGGCGGCGCCGGCGAAAACCACCGAACCGATCCAGAGACCGTTGGCCATCAGCTGCTGGCGTCGACCGGCGTCGACGAGGGTGGCGTCGGCGGGGATGCCGAGGCCCTGCTGTGTTGAGAGGTAGTCGTGGGTTCCCTGGGCCTGAAGGCCCATCAGGGCGCCGGCGCCGACCATGGCGATGGCGGCGCCGCCGAGGCCGAGGGAGGCCATCTTCATCGGGGAGAGGGCAGGGGCGCCGTCGAGAGGGACGAAGACGTTGAGGGTCTCTTCGGCGACGATGTTGACCGTCTCTTCCCAACGGTTGTTGCCGGACTCTACGACGACCCGCTGGGGTCCAGCTTCCACGGTGATCGGCGAGGAGCCGAGTCTGTGGGACCGACCGCCGACGGTGACCGAGCCCGAGGTGGCGCTGGAGTGGACCCGGAGCTGGCCGGTGCGGGTGGTCGGTTCGAGACGGAGTCGGACGACCTGGGCGTCCCGCTCGGTGAGGTGGACCGTGGTGGACCTCTCGGAGTACCCGGAGGCGCGGCCGATGATGCGGACGTCGCCGGGGTCGAGCTCCAGGGTACAGGGGGCCTGACACCGGGGCTCCGCTTCGTCTTCCACGAAGACATCTACCCCGTCGGGATCGGAGGTAACCTCCACGGTGGCCATCAGGGCGGCTCGTTCCTGCTGGATCTCGATGATTCGATCGGCGACATCGTCGGCGTTGGGGGCGTTTGGGAGTAGCCGGAGGTACTCCTGGTAGTAGTGCTCCGCCTCGGACAAGCGATTGGCGTGGCGATAGGCCTGGCCCACGTTGAAGAGGAGCTCGGAGCGATCCGAGAGCTCGTAGGCCTCCAAGAACGCCTCAGCGGCGGCGAGATACTCTTCGTTGGAGTAGTGCTCTCGACCTTGCATGAAGCGCTCTCGGGCTTCCTCCTCGGAGGCGTCGGCGAGGGTCGGCGCCGCGAAGGTCAGGGCGAAACAGGCGAGGAAAGCAGGAAAGAGCCTGGCGAGATGAGCGGTGGTCATCGGAGCCTCTGGGGTTACATGGCGAAAGGATCGATGATGCCGTCATCATCGTCGTCGTCGTCGTCATCCACGGGCGGCGGCGGCGGCGGGGGGTCGCGAGGCGGCCGTTGATCTCGTTGTTCTTGTTGCTCCCGGCGACGACGCTCTTCTGCCTGGCGCCTCTCTTCGGCCCGGCGTTGCTCGTCGGCCTCCCGCTGGGCCGCTTCTTCGGCAGCCCGGGCTTCTTCTTCGGCGGCTTCCATGGCCAGGCGCTCTTCTTCTTCTTCCTGAAGGCGCTGCTCTTCGTCGTCGTCCTCGGAGTCCTCCAGGGAGGTGAGGATGTACTCCTGGGTCAGGCTTCGAGTGGGAGCGATGCCGAATTGATGCTCCTCGTAGCCGGACTTGGCCAGGCGGAACATCACGGGGTCTTCAGAGGCCTCCAGCTCGAGATGAATCGGGGTGATACCAACGAGCTCATCTTCCTGGAAGACCCGAGCGCCGGAAGGCTCGGAGCGAATCTCGACGGAGTGAACCTCCGGGGGCGCCGGGCTGTTGGCGATGACGACCGGGGTGTCGGTGGGCTCCTCCCCATCGGAGTCGACGAAGAAGGCCATCACGATCAGGGCGGCGACGACGAGGACCATGATGACGACGGCGATGGCAACCAGGGGGATGCCGGCGGAGCCCTTGGACTTGGACGGCTGGAGAGGCGGGTTGGGGACCTCAAATTGTCCGGTTTGATCGTCGGCTACGGAGACCCGGAATTGGTTGTTCTGGGGAAGGGGCGGAGGGGCGGCGGCGACGAGCTCCCGGATCCGATCGGCGGGCTGGTTGACCGTGTCCTCGTCGTCGTCCTGAAACGTGAAGGGCGAGACCTGGAGCTCCGTCTTGTCGTGCTCGCCGGTGTTCTGGGCCCCCGTGGGGGTGTTGGGAGCCATCCCCGGGTGGGATTGGTCCTGAGACGGAGGCGGGGCGACGGCGCCGAAGTTCTCGTCGATGTACCGGCTGAGGCGGTTGACGGTGTACCCGGGAGCGATGGTGTGGAGGACTCGCTCGAGGTCCTGCTTGGCGGAGTAGCCATCCTGGTACCGGGCGTTGAGATCCCGAGCCAGGAGCTTCATGACCACGGCGTCGAGCTGGGGAGGGACGTTGGGGTTCAGGATCCTGGGGGGAGTGATCTCTTTGGTGAGGATGTTGTTGTAGATCTGAAACTCGTTGTCCCCCTCAAAGGGCAAGCTGTTGGTGAGCATCTTGTACATCACCAGGCCGGCGGCGAAGAGATCGGACCGTCCGTCGATGTCCTTGGCTGTGGCCTGCTCGGGAGCCATGTACAGGAGCTTCCCTTTGATGACACCGTGTTGTGTGTGGGTCTCTTTGAGGTTGGCCTTGGCCACTCCGAAGTCGATGATTTTCACGTCGCCAGCGAAGCTGATCAGGATGTTATGGGGGCTGACGTCGCGGTGGACGATGTTCAGGGGCCTTCCGTCTGCGTCGCGCTTGCCGTGGGCCGCGTGGAGCCCGGCGCAGATACAGGAGCCGATGTAGGCGGCGTGATCGGGGGGGACAGAGGTGTTTCGCTTGTTCATCGCCTTGATCACCGTGGCCAGGTCGACGCCGTGGATGTACTCCATGGCGATGTAGTAGCTGTCGTCGATCTTTCCGAGATCGTAGACCTGGGCGATGTTGTGATGATCGATGCTGACGATGATGTTGGCCTCATCGATCAGCATGGTGATGAACTCTTCGTTCTCCGTCAGGTGAGGGAGGATGCGCTTGATGGCGACGGTGCGTTCAAAGCCGCCGAGAGATCCGGGCATAGAGGCCCGAAAGATCTCAGCCATGCCGCCACGCCCCACCATTTCGTGGAGGGTGTAGGGTCCGAACTGTTGTGGGAACCGCTGCGCCATAAGAGAACCGTCAACGAGGGCGTCGAGAAGAGGGCCCCCGGGATCGGGCCGTCAGACCCGCCGGGCAGACCCGGACAGACGCACTCAGACCATAACACGAAACAGGGGTGGTGGCCAAAGGATGAGGTGTGGAGTGGATCCGGTCATGGGGACCAGGCGACCTCTACGACCTGAGCCGGGCCGGCCAGGAGCAGCCGCCACTGATTGTTGATGGGGTTGGCGATCCAGATGTCTGTGGGTTGGCCCCAGCGGCTCATGGCGGTCATCGCGAAGGGTCGGGTGGTGTCCTGGGGGGTGCCGGAGTTGTTCTGGCGTCGGGAGAACGAAATGGCGAGGGGAGTGGAGAACTCCTCGGGGTATTCGATGGTGCCCAAGGTCCCAGTGCCGGAGGGGTGGATGTGCCACACCCGGGGGGCGTCGGCGCCTTCTTCGAGAGCGAGGAAGGAGACCATGCCCTGGTGGGAGTAGATGTCGAGGATCTCATGGGATCCGCCGGGGAGCAGCGAGAAGGTCTCCTCCTCGGTGTCGAACCGGAAGGCCGACGCGCACTCCCGGCAGTCCGTTTCGGAGGCCAGGAGGAAGAGGTTGTCCTCGTGGACATCGGCGTACCAGACGTAGGGGAGCTCGGAGAACACCTCGGAGCGGCTGAAGTTGGGGTCGATGGTCACCCGGGAGACTTGCCACCGATCGGTCCCGTCGACCTCGTGGACCACCAGGAAGGTGGTGGAGTTGATCATGGTGACCGACCGGATCGCGGCGTACACGGGCTGATTGGTCACGACCTCACCGGCGTCGATATCGTAGACGAGGAAGTTCTCGGTCTCTTCCGGGGGGCCGGCCATGAAGACCAGGAGGTTGTCGTCGGTCCCGTAGGTGAGCCCGTGGGGGTTGACGCCTTGAGGGAGGGAGGCGGATTGGGTGTTTCGGGGGTCGTCGACCCGGCCGTAGTAGAGGGTCCGCTGGCCACTGGAGCTCTCCGTGAGGAAGGCGAAGGTGCGCCCCGAGAGAAGGCTGAAGTAGTTGTAGGGGTCCAGGTCGAGGTTGCGCAACACGTTGTCGGAGAAGCCGTTGCCGCTGGCGTCGGTGGACCACCGGTTGGGCGTGCCGTTGTTGGAGGTGTCCAGGGGGAGGGGGTCCTGGTCAACGGAGATCCCGTCGCCGTCGGTGTCGTCGGCGTCGACGTTGTCCGTGCCATCGTTGGTGCTGTCACGAGAGAGGTCGACGGTCTCGAAGATCGGTTGGCCCTCGGAGTCTTCCTCGCCGGTGTCGACCTCGATGAAGTCGCTGTCGTTGTGAATTCGATCCCCGTCGATGTCGGGGTCGCAGGCGTCGCCGTAGGAGTCGTAGTCGAGGTCGGCCTGATCGGAGTTCTCCTCGGTGGGGCAGTTGTCGATCAGGTCGCCGACTCCGTCCCCGGAGGTGTCCAGGGCGTCCGTACGGGGATGACAGGCGAAGTAGATCTCTCGCACCAGGAGTGAGTCGGTCTCGCCCGTGGGACGACCGACGAGGCCGAAGCCACGGGCCTGGGGCAAGAGGTAGACTTCGAAAGAGTCAAACCCTTCCAGCTCTTCGAGATCGTACTCCGGGATGCGCTCAAAGCTGCTGTAGGAGCGGCTGGTGATCGAGCCGGCGCTCCAGGTGCTCAGGAACCTGCCGGCTCGCCCGGTGTTGCGGTCGAAGGCGTAGATCTGGCCACCCGGGGCGGGGACAAAGAAGGGATCGAAGTCGGAGAGGTCCTCCACGTCGGGGTTCTCGAGATCGGCGGGGTCGGGGTCCTCCCACTCTTCGGGAATGGAGCGGATCGTGAAGGCTTGATTCGACGGGGTCGGAAAATCAAAGAAGTACAGGTTGCGGTCTGAGGGGTCGAAGGCCAAAAACGAGGTGGTGCCATCGGGGCGAGCCAGTGCTTGAAATCTGCCGACCGCCGAGAGGTCCGACTCCGAGAGCTGAGTGGATGAAGTGATCCCTGTGATGCTCATCGTCGGTGTGTTGCGCCGGAATGCGAATAAGACATTGAACACGGCTTCGCCGGAAGGGCTGGAGTCGACGTAGAACTCACGGATTTCGCCGTTGGAGAACCGGGTCATGCCCAGGGTAGGACGGGAACCGCTGGAAGTGTAGGTGGGGCCGTAGGAGAGGGCCCCGTTGGGGTCAAAGAAGGCCCAGGCACCCACGGGGCTGCCCGAGGCGTCGCGGACTCCCGGGGTGATCGCAAATCCGCCCCGGTTGTCGGCCAGGATGTGGCGGTCTGTACCGGCGTACCGGACCGCGCCGTGGTCGTGCCACTCCCCGGTGGAGCGGTCTAGAATCAGAAGGGTGCTCTCGGGGCTGCCCTCGTCGTCGACGGTTCCCAGGACCGCCAGATAGCGGTCGTCGATGAAGGAGGGGATGGCGAAGGCGCCGGCCCGGAACGAGGTAGTCTGGTAGTCCAGGACCCCGTCTGTGGCGTCGGCGTGGCAGTAGGGGTGGTCGGCGCAGGCGTCGCCGATGCCGTCGCCGGTGCTGTCCCGCTGGGTGGGATGAATCGTGCCCGGACAGTTGTCCACGAGATCGAAGACCCCGTCGCCGTCCTCGTCGGGCAGGCAGGCTCGCCGCAGAGTGTGTGGAGAGGCGCCCAGGGAGAGGGTGTCGAGGACGTAGGCGCACTCCAGGTCGTCGCGGTGGGTGTACATGGAGCACGACTCTTGATCGTCGCAACGAGGTGCGCAGAGGTCCTCATGGCCGAACCTCAGGCAGATCCCGTGGGATGGGCAGTCGGAGTCGCTCTGGCAGGCCTGAAGGCAGATCCCGGCCCGGCAGAGGCCTTCGCCGTCGCAGTCCTCGTCCTCATCACAGGTGGCGCCGAACTCGCCGGGGTCGACAGTGATGTCGTTCACGTCAGCGTCGGGGGGATCCGTGTCGGTGTCGGGGGTGTCTGTGTCGGGTGTATCCGTGTCTGGGATGTCCTGGTTCGTTCCGGGATCGGCGTCGGGGACATCGAATTGGTCGAAGTCGAGCGTGCAGCCCGAGAGGACCAGCAGGAGGGCGACGGTGGCGCAGCTCAGAAGACGTGGGCGGTGGAGTGGATACATCGGCGTGACTCGGTGGAAGTCCGTGAGCTTATGGTGGGATCTTTGCTGGGAGCGAGCGTACCACGGTAAAAAAATGTTTGGCAACTTCTCCCCGAAGGACGGGTGATCGGTTTCCGTCGGTGGGTTGTCTCCATTCCGCAGCGGGCCAACCGATCAACGTCGATCACACACCCAAAGGGCCTCTTCGCGCACAGATCGGAAGGGCTCCTCGATAAGAGAGGGGTGGTGGGTTCGATGACCTGGAGGCGGAGATGGAACGAATCGTGTTTGGCCGGGGCGATGGGGGGCAAGAGATCCCTGGGCCGATCTTGGTGTTCACCCCCAGTCGCCCTCGGTGGACGAGGGGCGACGCGTTGTGGTGGGCCCGAGCCTGCGACCCCGACGTGATCGCCGAGGTCGTGGGCCTGTTGGCGCGGCATCAGCCATCGGTGACGGTTGTCATCGGTGGTCTGAGCGAGTATCCCCTCTGCGAGAGAGCGAGAGCCCTGTGGTTGGCGGAGCTGAGCTCCGGCGTCGGTCCGCCGATTCGGGTAGACACCTCGGATCTCTCCGTCGGGGAGCGCCGCCGTTTGATCCGGGGGACCCGCCGACAACTGGCGCTCCAGCGACAGCGGCGAGGCTGGATGGCAACCCTTCATGAGATCAGGAGCCAATGGTGGAGATCGAAATCCTAAAGAGCAACGTCGGGGACAACTTCTTCTATCTGATCGCCGATGGAGGAGAGGCGGCCCTGGTGGACCCCGTGGACGGCGAGCAGGCCGTGGAGGTCGTGCGTCGGCGGGGGGAGACCCTGAAGTATGTTCTGAACACCCACTTTCATCCCGACCACGTGGCCGGGAACCCCACGGTGCTGGCGGCCTTCGAAGAGGCCCAGGTGGTATGTGGGACGGGAGACACAGACCTCGTGGACGCCCAGTTCGTTCCGAAGGGCAACCGCGGGGTGGACCGACGTGTAACTGGCGGGGGCCAGTTGGCCCTGGGTGAGATCGCCCTGGAGGTGGTGGAGACCCCGGGCCATACGGCGGGGCATATCAGCTATCGGGTGGGTGAGGAGCTCTTCAGCGGAGACACGATCTTCACTGCCGGGGCGGGGAATTGCCGATTCGGGGGAGATCCGGCGGTGCTCTTTCGGACCTTTCGGGATGTGCTCCGAGAGTTGCCGGAAGAGACCCGGTTCTATCCGGGCCACGACTACGCCGTTCGAAACGCCGAGTTCATCCTCTCCATCGAGCCGGAACAGAAACTCGCTGTGACGGTGTTAGAGGAGGCGAAGAAAGCCGCCGCAACAGGAGAGCTCTTTCAGAGCACCCTGGGTCGAGAGCGAAGGTACAATCCCTTTCTTCGATACGACGATCCCAAGCTTCTGGCGAGGCTGCGAGAAGCCCACGGCGATCGACTGAAGGAGGCTCAAGGGGTCTCCGACGACGACGATGAGGCGGTGTTTCGATGTCTGAGAGCGCTGAGAAACGAGTGGTAGGCGAGAACCGATGGTGATTCAGGCGAAAATCTTGGTGGCCCTGGTGGCGGTGGCGGTGGTGACCGCCGTGGCGATGCCCTGGTCGTTCTTCGACGACGGGCCGATGCTGGACGCGATCATCGATCTCGACGGGCAGTGGGTGGATCGAGAGGCCCCCCACTTCCAGCTCGCCGATCGGGACGGGCGAGTGCACCAGCTCTCGGAGTACCAGGGGCAGGTGGTATTCTTGAACTTCTGGGCGAGCTTCTGTGAGCCCTGTCGGCGGGAGATGCCGAGCATGGAGTCCCTGGTGCGGCAGTACCAGAACCAGGGGATGATCATGGTGGCCATCAGCCTCGATGAGGGGTGGGAGGACGTGGACACCTTCATGGAAGCCTTCTTGCCGGGGCAGCGGAGCGCCATGACGGTGCTCCTCGATGAGGACTCTCAGGTGGCAGAGACCTACGGAACAGAGCTGATCCCCGAGACTTACATCATCGATCGACGGGGGCGAGTGGTGGCGCGGTTCGTGGGGGACTACGATTGGACCCGTCCAGAGGTGAAGCAGATCATCGAGGGGCTGCTGTGAGAGGTTTGCGCGCCGCGATGATGGGGGTGTTGGCGATGGCGTCCGTCGCGGCTGTCGCGTCGGAGGCCTCAGCTCAGGAGGTGCTGCGGAGCGCCGAAGACTTTGAAGAGCTCTGCGCTGTCTCGCGAGCGGAGACCCCTGAGGCCTGGGAGGGGTCGCCGACGGAGTATCACGACCATCGACGGCGGGCAGTACATAATATCTACGAGACCTCGTTGCGCCTGGAGGGGGAGACCCTCCTGGAGTACGACCGGGTCTCGGGGTTGATGCAGATCAGTGGTTTTCGGCGTCATCAGCCTCTGGCCTCCGGGGTGGAGATCCGGTTTCGAAACGAGTGTATTTTGAGCTTCGAGATGTCCGAAGAGGAGGCTCAGAATATGATCGACCAGGTGGCGTTGGGAGGCGTGGAGCTGGAGATTCAGTTCATGCCGGCTGCCTACGACGACTACGAGGCGAGCTACTGCGAGGAGTCCGAAGGGGGGAAGCGGGAGCTCGTCGTGGAGCTTCTCCTGGGACGGCTCGTGGACAGGAGCGAGGAGACCTCGGAGATCCTGGGGGAGTATCGCACCGCCGTGGGTCACCAGTGGAGCCTCTTGCAGGCCGGGTTGGGAGGGACCAACGCGATGGGGGTGCCTGAAGTGCAGGTCAGCCATTTCCAGTGGCGCCCTGTGGGTCAGGGGTGGGCCGACGAATTTGGGGATGAGGGTCCGCCGGAGGAGCTGATCAACCTGCAGGGACGGCTCCAGGCTGAGATCGAGCGGGCCCTCTACCCGTGCTACGTCCGGGCCCTGGTGGCGAACGGATCTCTACAGGGGGCGTTGGTCCTGGAGGTGCCCTTTGGCCAGGGAGAGAGGCGGGCGGCGAGGTTTTTGATGGACACCCTGAGTCACCAGGGGTTCCGAGAGTGCGCCGAGCACCGCCTGGAGGGGGTGGTCGAGAGCGGGGAAGAGATCGAGGCGGCCCAGGAGGTCGACGCCTTCAAAGCGACACTCTTGCTTCGTCGACGGTAGTCCGAGGGCTGCAGCCTGTGGTATGTCTCACCATTCTGAGGGCGCGAAGCGCGTTGGGGCCCCCTGGAAGTAGTGGTGAGGAACCGGGTGAATTGGATCAGGCGACTGATTGAGGGGATCGGGAACTACGCGATCAACCTGATCGAAGAGATCGGCCGAATGGCGACGATGCTCTTCGAGACGGTGGTGTGGCTCTTTCGGCCTCCCTATCGGTTTCGGGTGATCTTCCAGAGCTTCGAGTCCGTGGGGGTGGGGAGCCTGTACATCGTGTTGCTGACGGGGCTCTTCGCCGGGTTGGTGTTGGCCTACCAGTCGGACTACGCGTTTCGCCTCTTCAACGCCGAGAGCCTGGTGGGGGCGACGGTGGCGATCAGCCTGTTGCGGGAGCTGGGGCCCGTGTTCACGGGGCTGATGGTGGCGGGGCGGACCGGGAGCTCCATGACCACCGAGCTGGGGACCATGCGGGTCACCGAGCAGATCGACGCCATGGCGGTGATGGCCGTCAACCCCGTGCAGTACCTGGTGATGCCCCGAGTGCTGGCGACGGTGTTAATGGTGCCCGTGCTGAATATGCTCTTCAACGCGATCGGGATCGGGGCGGCCTATGCCCTGTCGGTGTGGTACATGAACTCCGATCCGGGGATCTTCCTTCACCATATCGCCCGATTGGTCACGGTTCAGGACTTTTTGTACAGTTCGATCAAGGCCGGTGTGTTCGGGCTGATCATTGGGCTGGTGGGATGTTATAAGGGATTCTACGCTTCGGGCGGGGCCAAGGGCGTCGGGGAGGCCACGACATCGTCAGTGGTCACCGCCAGCATCTTGATCTTGCTCTCCGATTATCTAATGACCACTATGATGTGGTCCCTCTGAAACGGCGATCGCAGTGATTCGGAATCAGTCATGAGAGCGAGCGAGTTTTTCACACCCCTGAAGGTGGGCCTGCTGGTGATCGCCGGTGTGGTGGCCACGGTGGTGATGATCTCCACGCTGACCAGCGAAGTGAGGTTGGGGGAGGGAGAGACCAACAACTACTATGCCTACTTTGACGACGTCACAGGGTTGGCCGTGCGGTCTCGGTTGCAGCTCGCCGGGATCCCCGTGGGCACGATCAAGTCGATCCGATTGGAGGGAGACCGGGCCCGGGTGGATATCGCGGTGCGCACCGATGTGATCCTCTACGAAGGGGTGGAGCAGAACGGGCGGTGGGTCAATGGGGCGACGATCTCGCGGCGGCAGGCCAGCTTGATCGGCGACTACTACCTGCAGTTGACGCCGGGGACCGAGGGGCGGGTCTTGCAGGACGGCGACGAGCTCAAGAACGTGATCAAGGACACCGGGTTCGACGAGATCTTTGAGCGCCTCAATGAGATCACCGCTGATATCCAGCAGGTCACCCACTCGCTGGCGACCGTCTTCGGAGGCGAAGAAGCCCAGGAGGTGATCCAGCAGATGGTCACGGACCTGCAGGAGGTGCTGGGGACGATCAACCGGTTCGTGGCGGTGAACTCCGTGAAGCTCGATCAGCTGGTGACCGACGCCACGGCGATCAGCCGGGACATCGGGATGTTGACCAGCCAGGGGTCGGAGTCGATCGACACGATTCTTCGAGACACGGAGGCCATCGTGCAGGAGGTCCGGTTCATTATCGGCCAGTCGAGCACGGACGTGCAGGCCGGTCTGGGGACCCTTCAGGGGACGCTGGCGAGGCTTCAGCGGACACTGGACTCGTTGAACTACAGTCTTCAGAACGTCCAGGACATCACGGAGAAGGTCAACGAAGGAGAGGGCACTGTCGGAGAGCTGATCAACAACCCGGCCATCGCCCATCGGACCGAGCAGATCCTGGACGACGCCGGGGAGTTCATCGCCAGCCTGACGGGGCTGCGGACGATGATCGAGCTCCGCAGCGAGTACCACGTGCAGAACCAGCAGCTGAAGAACGTGTTGGGGCTGCGGTTGGTGCCCAACGAGAACAAGTACTACATGTTCGAGTTCGTCGATGACTTCCGGGGGACCACGACGGTGCAGACCGAGCGGGTGAGCACCACGGAGTCCGGGGCCAGCGATCCCCTCTACCAGGAGACCCGGACGACGACGACGGACGAGTTCAAGTTCAGCGTCGTGATCGGGCGCAACTTCCGGTTCAGCGATTGGCTCTCCGTGGGAGGACGGTTCGGGATCATCGAGAGCTCCGGTGGAATCGGGGCGTCCCTGAACTTGTTGGAGAGCAGACGGCTGGAGATACAGACCGACCTCTTCGACTTCAGCGCGGCGGCCAATCCTCGTCTTCGGACGTACGGGACCTTTGAGTTTCTGGAGTTCGCCTATTTCCTCGGAGGGGTCGACGACGTGATCAACCCGGACCGCCGTGATTACTTCATCGGCGCCGGAATCCGCTTCGACGACGACGATCTCAAGGCGCTGCTGACGGCCACGGGAGTCCCGTCGTTGGGTAATTGAGACCCGAGATGATGGGCCGGTGGAAGCTCGTGGTGGCTGGGGGACTGATGATGACCGTGGCGATGTCTGCGGTCGTCGTGGCCCAGGAGTCGCGGCGAGGTGATCGGGTCCTGCATCGCTACCTGGACCGGGATCTGTGGTTGGAGTTGAGGGGATCTGGCGAGGCGCCGCCTCGAGCGGTGCGTCCTCCCCAGCGGGCGCCCGGGGAAGCGCCGGCTTTGGAGGTGTCGCCCGGGGCAGAGGAGTGGATCTGGACCTCGTCGGGGCCCGTGGGGCCCGGGACGCTGGAGGAGCCCCATGGTCCGTTGAACCCGGCCGGAGGAGAGACGGAGCTCGACGATCTGACCGACCGGGTGGACTCCCTGGACTACCAGGCGTCCTTCGATCCCAGCGTGGTGCCTCTGAAGCGCGGGGTGGCTCAGAACCGGGTGGTGCGCCACGAAGGGGGACGGTACGTGTCCTTTCTGGAGAGCCGGGTGAACCGGCCCGTGGCGATCGGCGGCGACGAGCAAGTTGGGGAGGAGCTCTTCTGGGGGTCCTTCCTGGTTCGCATGGAGCCCGGGCAGCGGCACTCGATCCCGAGCGTGGCCCCCAATCAGCGGGTGCTGGTGGTGAACACCGAGCCTCTGGTGGACCTGGAGGTGGAGGTCGACGAGGCGGACAACTTCTTCGTTCGCGGCGATCACGACGGGATGGTCCGGATCAACATGCGGGTGGCGGCGCCGACGACGTACTTTGACGGGCGTTTCGACGACGCCGTGACCTGGGACGATCTCCCCCGGGGCGTGGCGCCGCTGCAGCGAGACGTGCGGCGGACCGCCGAGACCGTACTCTCCGAGGTGATCGGCATCGATCGAGATCGCCACTCACCGAGAGAGGCCCTCTTTCGGTTGGTGGAGTACTACCGGGACTTCGAGGGGCGGCCTTTTCCCGCAGATGTGGTCGGTGACCGGTATGTGGAGATCACTCGGCAGCAGGTCGGGGTGTGTCGGCATCGGAGCCTGACGTTTATGGTGAGCGCTCTGGCGCTGGGGATCCCGACTCGATACGTCTACAACGAGGCCCACGCCTTCGTGGAGGTCCGATGGCCCGGGCTGGGGTGGCGGCGGATCGATCTGGGCGGGGCCGCCGATCAGTTCCACTATCAGAATCAGCAGTCGTCAGCGATTCATGAGGGCGGCTGGCACGACGATCTCCCCACGCCGCCGGCCTTCCAGGAAGAGCTCGACAGGATGGAAGCCACCGGCTTCGATGGGCTCGACCAGGGCAGCGGTGATGGCCCTGGCGAGCCTGCAGAGGCCCGGGAGTCCTCTGAGGTGGGGGATGGCGGTGAGGGAGAGCTGGGAGAACCTGGAGAGCAGGGAGAGCCTGGAGAGCCTGGGGAGTTCATGGGGCGGGCCGGGTTGACCACCGGTGATGAGCAGTCGATGGCCCCACCGGAGCCCCCTGTGGAGCTATTAAGCGCCGACGGAGAGGTCCTGCGGGGTCACCCGCTTCGGGTCCGGGGACGCGTGGAGGCCGGCGCGGTTCAGTGGGTCGAGCTCTTCCTCGTCCCCGTTCACGCCGAGGGCTGGGCCGGTGCGCTCTCCCTGGGCATCGCCGACGTCGACTCCGGGGGCTACTTCGAAGGCCAGTGGGCCGTCCCCTCCCAGGTGAGGCTGGGTCGGTGGCGGCTGCGGGCCCGGGCGATCGTGGAGTAGGAGTCGACGAGGCGCGCCATCACTTGCTACCTGCCCGGACTGCCATGGGTCGAACCGTCGAGCTTCATGTCGCCGGGGTCTCTTATGATCGGACTCGCTGGAGCTTCGAAGAGAAGTTGGTCCCCGGTCCTGCGCCGGATTGGGGGGGCTGGGTATTCTGCGGCGGCGTCAACGCTGGCATCCCTGGTGCAGCGGTTGCCCATGAAGGACTTATGGACGATAGATCGAGTGGTCATGAACGGAATCCGGGGAAGTGGATGAGAGGCATCTTTTGTATCCTGCTCTTCATGTGGGGCTGTGCGTCGGAGCCCGGCGAAGCTCCAGACGCCGGATCACTGGACGTTGGCGATGTAGAGCCAGAGGACGAAGAGGACGTCGGGGAGGTTGGAGACGCCGCCGAGGGGAGCTCGCAACGAGAGTGCGTGAGCCTTGAGGTCGAGTTTCACGACGGGACGGCGGGGACCTATCAGTTCGTCCATACTTTTGATCATCGGTTCTGGTGGTGGGACGCCGAAGAGCGAACGACAGTCGCGCTTTTCGATCCGCAACGGTTCGCCGAGTTTCCTCACGACGACAGCCTGCGGATTGTGGACCTGGAAGAGATCGAGAGTGCGCAGGAGGTCCCGGGGTCTGGGGACGAGCTCTGCTATCACGACTTCTTGTCGGAGCGGGGGCTGACGCTCCGGCGGAGTCCTCTGGAGGGGGAGGCCCAGATCCTGATGGGGAATGAGGGGTATCACAGGCACGAGAGTGGCTACGGGGACTTCGCCTGGGATTTCACCGTCGTCGATGGAGCAGGGAGTCGGTTCGTCGAAGACGGCACCGAGGTAGAGCACTATCTGGTGTGGGACCAGCCCGTGTACTCGCCGGTGAGCGGCACCGTGGTAGAGGTCTACACCGAGGGGGAAGACAACCCGCCAGGGGAGGTCCCCGACGACGGGCGAGATCAGAACAACATGGTCGGGATTCACCTTGGCGGTGGGTACCACGTGTATCTGCTCCACTTCAGGGAAGGGTCGATTCCGCCGGAGGTGATCCCGGGGGCGATGGTGCAGGAGGGACAATTCCTGGGGACCGTGGGGAACTCGGGGGTAACCCTGGAGCCCCACCTCCACGTCGCGCTCTTGTGGTGGGACGGGGAGAGGTACTGGAGCGTGCCGACCTTCTTCGATGAGCTCAGGGTACGCCGTTTTCCGGGGGACGCCGGGGAGGTCCGCAGAGAGGTGGTTCCTGTGACGGGAGAGATCGTCGAGGACACGGCTGGAGGAGGGCAATGAAGCACGAGTATGCGACCTATCCGCCCCTGGGGGTGCTGAAGCCCGTGGCCGACGATGTCTGGCTAATGGATGGACCGGTGATCTCGTTCTACGGGCTGCCATTTCCAACGAGGATGACTATCGTCCGGCTTGAGGGCGGAGACATCTGGGTGCACTCGCCAACCAGCGACGACGAGTCTTGGATGGACGCGGTCGAGGAGCTCGGTCCGGTTCGGCACCTGGTTGCGCCCAATTGGATTCACTACGCATGGGTACCGGCCTGGCAGGCGCGATTCCCGGACGCGACGAGTTGGTTCGCCCCCGGTGTTGTGGCGCGGGCCGAGAGCCGGGGGATGACCCTGGGAGACTTTGAGGAGCTCGCGGGCGCCGACCCCTGGGCGCCGGAGATCAAGACCCGGATCGTCGAGGGCCACCCCACCCATCGGGAAGCGGTCTTCTTCCACGAGCCGACGCGGACCCTGATCCTCACGGATCTCATCGAGAACTTCGAGCGGGAGAAGCTCCCCTGGTGGGCTCGGCCCCTGGCCCAAGCAGCAGGGATCTTGGACCCCGACGGGAAGGCGCCGCTGGATATGCGGCTCAGCTTTCGGCGCGGCGAACGAGAGGCCACGCGAGAGTCGATCCGGGAGCTGATCGGCTGGAAGCCGGAACGGGTGATATTGGCCCATGGCCGGTGGTATCAGACCGACGGCGAAGCGGAGCTGCGCCGCGCATTTCGGTGGCTCGGTCCGCTCTAAGAGGTCTGCTTCGGGTCGCCGACCTGGCCGAGGAAGAGGATGGCGCCCGTCGCCGAGTCCTGGAGGACGAAGAGAAAGGGGTGATCGGCGTGGAACTCGATGGGCTGCGGTGGCGGAGCTCCGCCGACGGCCATGATGGCTGTGGCGGCGGCGGCTTCTGTGCCCTCCTCGTCGACCTTGATGAAGGTCTTGTGGATGATGGCGTCGATCGCGGTGGGTTCGCTGGCGATGATGCCGGCGAGTTCGGCGTCCTCGGTGAAGAGGCGCTCGACCCCGAGAGCGCGAAACGCCTCAGTGAGGCGCAGGGAGGTCTCGTCGATGGTGAATCGCGGGATCTTCAGGTCTACCTCGGTGCCATTGAGCCTTTGGACCCAGGACCGCAGCGTCTGCGCGTCGAGGCGATCCACGACGCCGGGTAGTCCGTCCCGGTCGTCGGGGAGGACGATGACCATGGAGAGTTCGTCGCCGGTGTAGGGGATACGCACGAGCCGTGCGCCGTCGACGGCGGCGTAGTGGTAGCGGTTTCGGCGGTGCATCATGGAGACCGTTGTGGTCGTTCCGTCAGCGCGGTGGAAGGGGGCGTCGGCGGTGAGGGCCTTGTCGAAGGGATCGGCCCAGTCTGCGAGGAGGTAGAGGGCGTTGACCAAGATCAGGTTGGTGAGGGCGTGGACGGAACCCTCAGGGAGGAGGTCTTTGATGCGGTCTCGGGTGACCTCTTCGACCCAGGTGTTGATGGTTTCCCGGGAGCCCTCCGGGTCGCCTCGGAGGTTCATGGACTTGGCCTCGGCGCCGTAATAACTGCCCGTGAGCTCGAGGTAGGAATCCTCAACGCTCAGGGTCTCCTCGGCGAAGAGACGATTGGCGATATCGAGGGTGATACCTTCGTCGTTGAGGCCCTCCCACCTGGCGAGGGTGGCGGCCCAGCACTGATGGAGTTCATCGGTAGCCTCCACGCCGAGGGCCTCAGCGAGCTCGTCGGCGGTCTCCCCGTCGGCGCCGGCGAGGACCATGCTCAGCGCCAGGGAAATGCTGGTGGGGGAGATCGCGGCGTTGGTGGGGAGTTCCAGGACGTCCCAGAGGGCAAACGCCAGGGTGTTGACGCCGGCGACGCAGAGCTCTTGGTCGGCATTGGCTGGGGGCTGTGGGGTCACTCGGGGTTCCTCCGTGGGTTCATCGGCTGGGTCGGTGGCGGCCTCGATGGCCACGGCGCCTCGCTCGTCTTCGGTCGATGGATCACCGTGTTCGGGGGCTGAGGTCTGGCAGGCCGGTCCGAGCGCCAGAAGAGTCAAGAGGGACAAGGTGCGGAGACGAAGCATAAGATCCTCTGTGGAGTGCAGTGTTTTCGAAGACTAGTTCCTACGAAGGTGACACGTCCAGTCTCTCAGCCGAGACCACCGTCGAGTGACGGCGGTTCACTCTCCCAGATTGATCAGGGTGCCGGTCACGGCAGGCCCGCAGGCGATGATGGAGCTCTGGAAGGCAAAGAGGCAGCTCAGGCGTCCACCGAGTCCCGCTCGGTTGGTGCCCGTGTCCCATGGGGTGACACCGAAGCCGAGCCGGGGGATGGCGAGGGCGACGCCGTGACCGGCCTGAGAGGCCCCGTAGCCGACCTGGCCTCCCAGGTACATGTGACCTCCCGAGCGGAGAAAGGGGAGGTAGTCGACCCCGGCCAAGACGGAGCCGTTGAACCCGGGCCCGCCGCTCAACCATCCCTCCGACGCGGATCCCGTAAGACCGAGGCACATCATGTTTGCCTCCTGCGCCTCCCACTCCCCTCGGGGAAGATACGTCCCTGGCGGCTCGTGGAGCATGAAGGTGTACTCCAGGGACAACCGGACGCCCACGGCGCTCTGTTCATCTACGCCTTGACCGAACTCCAACCCCAAGGAGGCGGTGGTCTTCGAACCGGTGACACACCCGGTGCTCACGAGGAGGCAGAGGCAAAGAAGAACTGGGCCGAGGCGAGCGCAAAGGGATGGGTGGGTCATCGATCTTCCAGCAGGGTTCGTTTAAGTGGGTCCTGGGTGGGATAGTGTTGAGGTCTGGCAACTTCGGGGCTGCCGTGCAAGGGCGCAGCTACCTTGGGGTGTGATCGGTCTCCGTCGGTGGGTTGTCTCCATTCCGCAGCGGGCCTTGGCCCGCGAGGACCTTCGGGCCGCTGTTTCAGGCCCGACTCGCCCAGCCTCGCGGCCTTGGCCCGAGGAGAGGTGCCAGGTTCGCCCCCTGGGGTCGCTGGAGGACGAACCGCCGAGGAGGACCGATTTGTGTACCGGAAATAGAGGGCGGCACGGAACCTCCCCTCGGGCCAAGGCCACGAGGCTGAGCCGAGTCGGGCTACGCCCGAGGGTCCTCGCGGGCCAAGGCCCGCTGCGGTCTGCGGCCAACCGATCAACGTGGATCACACCCGCTACCTTGCCGAGAGACCGAGGTTGGCTAGAATGTGGGGAGCCCGAAATCTGGAAGTGGTCAGTCCGCTCGGAATTGGCGTAGAAGTCGTGTGGTGGTGAAATGAGAAACCTGGTGGTTGGATTGGTGTGGCTGTGGGTCGCTTCGATCGGGGCGGTGGCGAGTGCCCAGGAGCTGCGGTCCTATGAGGCGCCGTCGCCGGAGGACCAGTTGGAGTTGGACGTGACGGCGGTCCCCGATGGGCGGGGCGCGCTCTTCGTGGCGTCGTTGACGGATCCGGCCCTGGAGCCGGCGATCATCGTGACGATCGATGGGGAGAGGGTCACCGTGGGGCGTACGGGGACTCGCATCGTTCTTCCCCCCGGGGAGTATGTGGTCACCGCAGGATCTGGTCCGGAGGCCGGGCGAGCCCAGACCACGGTGGAGGTCTCGCCAGGGGAGACGACACTTGTGGAGCCCTTCTTCACGGCCGTGCGGGTCCAGGCCGTGGATGCCGCGGGGGCTCCCCAGCGGGTCCCCTATTATTTGAGCCGTGACGGGGAGCTGGTCGCTACCCGGGAGACCTCGCGAGAGGCGCGGTTCGCCGACTCCGAGGTGTTCTTCGTGCGGCCCGGGGTGCTGACCATTGGCCTCGGCTCGTCGGTGGACGCCAACACGGGCGCCTTGATGATCCCGACGCGAGCCGGGGACTTGCTGAACTATCGCCTCGTGGTGGATCGGCAGCGGCTGATTCGGGCGGAGTTGGCCACGGAAGACGTGGAGTACGAGCCGAGCATCTGGCGGTTTCGATGGGTCGTGGGCGCCGACGGGGCCTTCGACCAGGCCGCGGGCCGCATCCGTGGCTACAACGGGACGTCCTTGCGGTTGGGGGTCTTCACCGAAGCCGAGGTCGGGGTAGACACGGGGAATCACGTCGCGCTGCTCAGCCTGGAGCTCGACGAGTCCTGGATCGGATTCGAGAGTGACTACGGGCCGGCGCTTCCCTTTCAAAAGCTCACCGATGAGTTTCGGGCGGAGCTGCTCTACAACTATCGCCTCGGTGGGATCATCGGGCCCTACGTGCGAGCCACGGGGACGACCTCGTTCTTCGGTACCTCTGTGGAGTTTGACGCCGAGACCGAGGTGGTCCAGCGGGAGACTGGAGACGCCGAGACCTTCAATCGGGGGGACACCTTGCGGCTCTCTGAGCCGTTCAGTCCGACCTTCCTGCAGCAGGGCGCAGGGATCAGCGTGACCGCGCTGGACCAGGCCCGGGTGAACCTGCTGGTGCGCGGCGGCGCTGCGACGCGTCAGGCTTTCTATCGGGACGCCCAGTATGTGGTGCGGGCCTCGGAAGGGCGCCTGGAGGTGATCGATCTGGAGGACAATATCCAGTTCGGCGCCGAAGCGACGGCCCTGGCAGGGCTGAGGCTGACGAACTATCTGCAGTTGGACAGCGCGCTGGAGGTCTTCTTGCCCCAGGAGCAGGTGATCGGCGGCGAAGAGCTTCAACCGGTCTATCGGCTGTCCGGGTTGGCCACGCTGCGGATCACGAACTTCGCCTCCCTGATCTATCGGGTCTCCCTGGCTCGGGAGGACACCCAGATCGACGGGCCCCAGACCTTCCAGGGGCTCTCCCTCCGCCTTCAACATGCAATCTTCTGAGGAGCACGATGTGAACCGCGCGATGAACTACTGCGCTGCTCTCTTCCTGGTCGTGGCGCTCCTCCTGGGAGGCTGCGCACACGATCCCAGCGAGCCCCATCCCCCGGAGCCGACTCCGATGGAGCGGGTGATGAATCAGCGTGCCAAGCTCTCGGAGCTGAACGCCGACCCCATGGCCCATCGCGCTCGGACCGAGTTGGGGCGCGCTGAGGCGTTCTTGCGACGGGCCGAGATCGGGATGGACGGGGACTCCGAGCTGGTGCCGTTACTCCTGGATGCGACGGACTCCCAGCTCGCCAGGGTACAGACGCTCTATGCTCGAGAGCGTGCCCTCGACGAGTTGGAGCGGGTCAGCGAAGCTTATCGAACCGAGAGGAGGGGGCCATGAGTCGAAGCTCTCTCTTGGCGGTGGCCTCCGTGGTTTGCATGGCGCTCCTGGTGGGGTGCGCGGCGCCGCAGAAGCCGGCGGTGATGACCGAGGCGGAGCGCGTGATCGGGTCTGCCGAGGCCGATGATGTGGCGTACGAGAGGCCACGGATGGTGCGGGAGGCTCAGGAGCACCTCGAGGAAGCGCGGGCGGCGCTGGCCCGGCGTGATGAGAGGCGGGCGGAGCTTCACGCGTCGATCGCTCTCGCGAAGTTTCAGGCAGCCCAGGATCTGACGAATCGGGACCGGGCTCAGATCCTGGCTCGCAGAGTCGAGGCGAATCGGCGCGGTCTGGCTCGCGGTGACCGCGATGAGGAAGCCGATGTAGACTCGGAGCGATCCGAGGCGCTTCGGCAGCTTCGGCGAGCTCGTGAGGCCAGGGAGGCCCTCGGGGACGTGGAGGACGAGACCATCGACCGTGGGGACTTCCAGCTGGAGTTGGCTCGGATCGCCGAGGATCACGCCAACTGGGAGGAGGTTCGAAGTCGAGCGGAGCGGGCCGAGGAGTGGTTTACCCAGGCGACGGTGGGGGAGCCTGGACGTCAGGTGGCGGTCCCACCTCCTGCGGACGTGCAGCTACAACCCTCCGGTGACCTCCGGGAGGTCGCCCGGGCGGCGTTGACCGATGGGAAGTTGCTTCGGGCCGAGGCCCTGGGTGATCTCGTGGACGAGACGTGCCCCGGCCCGTTTCGGGAGTTCGAGGCGATCCTGGCGATCGGAGAAGAGAGGTTCGGCGAAGGGGACTACCGCCAGGCCTTCGCGATGGCGATTCGGGCCAGCGAGCGGTTGCACCGGTGCGAGGAGCGCCTCGCTCAAGCAACGCCGGAGTCGCGGGAAACGCCGGAAGGGGAGGACAGGTCCCGTGCCGAGGAGGCGTCGCAGGCTCTACGAGAGGTGCAGTTCGAGTTTGCGCGGCTCGCCGCGGAGTACTCGTCGGCGCCCTTCGCCGAGGCCGAGCGCCTGATCGAATCGTCGGAGCGTTGGTACATGCAGCGGCGCTTCGAGGAGTCTCTCGCATTCTCGGAGCGGGCTAGAGAACGGCTCGCGGCTGTGGAGGAGGAGCTCGAAGCTCGGGCAGCTCGGGCAGCTCGGGCGGCTGAAGAGGGGGAGGATGTTGAGGAGGCGGAGGAGTCTGAGATCTCGGAGACCGAGACCGCGGAGGCGGAGCAGGCCGCGGCGGCCGAGGAAGTACCCCCGGTCAGCGAGATCCGTGTCGAGGTCCACGAGACTCGTCAGCAAGAGGCTGCGCCGCCTCGGGAGACGCGACGGGAGCGACCTCGGCGGGAGACCGCACGGGAGGAGGCTCCTCGTCGGGAAGAACCAGCGCAGGAAGAACCAGCGCGGGAAGAGCAGGCCACCCGGCCGGGCCGAACGGCGGCCGTGGAGGCCATCGCTCGGGCCCAGACAGAGCGGGCGCGGTATGAGGAGCACCGGCAAACCGCGGTGTACCGCACCGCAGACCGGCTGATCGGTCAGGCCGAGGCGGCGCTGGAGGCCGGCGAGCATGGCGAGGCCCGAGTGCTCGCCATTCAGGCTACCAACGCGTTGGACAGCCTCGTCGGTACGGGTACGTCCGTCGCAGACGAAGAGCAATGGCGGCCTGCGTATCAGGCCGTGATGGACGCGCTGGTGGCCCGGGACCGGACTCGGGAGCAGGTGGAGGAGCCCGATGTGGCGAGCTTTGAGCGGGGTGTGGAGAACCTGGAGCGGTCTCGACGAGCCTGGGACAATGAAGACTACGTCGGGGCGAAACGACTGGCCGAGGCGGCCTCGGAGGAGTTCCGGGCCATAGAGGCTGCCGTGGTAGAGCGGGGCGATGAGGCTCGTGATGCGCGAGCAGAGGAAGAAGACGCTCGGGCGGCGGAGGAGGCTCGAGCGGCCGAGGAGGCGCGAGCGGCCGAGGAGGAGGCTCGAGCGGCCGAGGAGGCTCGAGCCGCCGAAGAAGAGGCCCGGGCGGCCCGGGAGCGAGCAGCGGAGGAAGAGGCCCGGGCGGCCGAGGAGCGAGCAGCGGAGGAGGCGCGAGCGGTTGCAGAGCGGGCCGCCCGGGACGCTCGAGCCGCCGACGAAGCACGGGCCGCCGAAGAAGCGGCGGCCGAGGCCGAGCGTAGGACCTTCCGGATCCCCGACGGTATCACCCGGGTTCGACGACAGGGCGACCAGCTCGTCCTCTCTCCGCGGATCTCTTTTGCTACAGCCAGCGACCGGGTCACCGCCGAGGGGGTGCCCTCCATCGAAGAGCTGGCTACCACGATCACTGAGAACCTCGATGCCCTGCGGTCTGTGCACGTGATCGGTCATACAGACTCCCGGGGCCAGGCGGATCGAAATATGGCGCTCAGCGTGGCCCGGGCCGAGTCGGTCCGGACCCACCTGATTCGCCTCGGCGTGCCCGACGGTATGGTCAGGGCCCGGGGCCTTGGCGAGGAAGAGCCCATCGCCGACAACGAGACGGCCGAGGGCCGCACCATGAATCGTCGCATCGAGATCCTGATCGAGCTGAGAGGAGAGCCATGAGAGCCGTCGCCACGATCGCGTTTGGTGGGTGCCTGCTCTTGAGTACGGCGGCGATGGCCCAGGTTCCGAATCCCTTCGACGCCTACGAGGGCAGCCAGTCCGCCGACGACGAGACCGAAGACATCGAGGGCACCGTTGGGGCCTCCGACGGTTGCCAGTGTCCCG
>SKON01000164.1 GCA_007120035.1 Myxococcales bacterium | reverse complement strand
TGAAGCTTCTGGATGGCCTGGTCTTTATCCAGGAGAAAACCCCCGCGACCCACCAGAGTTCCCCTGCGAAGCTGATCCACCATGGTCTCACTCACGCTTTTTCATTGCAGCCCATCGGATCTATCCCTATATTCCCCAGCCTGACTCGGGGCGTGGCGCAGTCTGGTAGCGCGCCTGCTTTGGGAGCAGGATGTCGCAGGTTCAAATCCTGCCGCCCCGACTGCCCCTCATGACGACGCCGTGACCTCATCGTAGCGCTTCTTCCACTCTCGGGAGAGCTCTACGTCGTGAACATATCGGGCCACGTGCCCGGCCCGGGTCTCGTCGTCCCACCCCAAGAGCTCGGCCATTCGATCCGCTACGATCTCGGCGGCGGCCAGCCCCTGATCGTGGGCCCGGTAGTAGATCTGGGTCCGCTGCACCAGGATGTCCGTCACCGTGGCGGCGAGCTCTTCGAAGACGCTCCAGTCCACCTGGACCATCAGCTCCGGGTAGCCCTCCACGATGGGCTCGCCGAGCTCCGGCTGGGCGGCGACCCGCTCGGCGATCTCCGTGGCCCGGACCCCGTAGGTGTACACCAGATAGGTGGCGTCGTCCTCGTCGAGGTGCCCCTGGCTGAGCTCCACGACCCGCTTCTCCAGGATCTGGACCACCGTCTCGTCGCCCTCCTCGTCGGGCCAATTCTGGGCCCCCGGCAGAGGCCGCTCATCGGTGTGGGCGTCCTTCAACCCTTTCGGGAGCTTCTCGGCCAGCCGCAAGAGCTTCACCGCAGTGTCCATCACCTCGGCGCTCATCTTTCGGTAGGTCGTCAGCTTGCCGCCGGCGATGGTGATCAGCCCGTCGGCGCTGACGATGATCTGGTGCTCCCGGCTGACCTGGCTCTCCGAGGCGTCCCCCCCTTCGGCGATCAAGGGCCGCAGCCCCGCCCAGGTGCAGATCACGTCCTCTGCCTGCAGCTGGTGACCCGGGAAGTACTGATTCGCCGCCGAGATCAGGTAGTCCACGTCCTCGGCCTCGGCGTACACCTGCCCGGGATCCCCGTCGTAGTCCGTGTCCGTCGTCCCCAGGTAGGTGTGATCGCCCCAGGGGATCGCGAAGAGCACTCGATCGTCGGCGGGGTGAAAGCAGACCACCGCGTTATGCACAGGCAGCACCTCCCGCCGGACCACGATGTGGATCCCCTTGGTGGGTCGCAAGAGCGGCTCGGCTGGCTCTCGGCTCATCGCTCGGACCCGATCCGTCCAGGGACCCGTGGCGTTGATCACCACCGTGGCCCGGACCTCCTTCAAGGCACCCGTCAGCCCACATTTGACCACCGCTCCCTCCACCCGGCCCGTGGTCTCTTCCTTCAGGAACGACACCGCCTTCGCCCAGGTGGCGATCGTCGCCCCCTCCAGGGCGGCGTCCAACGCCGTCTCCAGGGTCAGCCGAGCGTCGTCGGTGGAGCAGTCGTAGTACAGAGGCGCCCCTTTCAGACCTTCCGTGGTCAGCGCCGGCTCCTCTTCGGCCACGTCCCGGGGCCTCAGCCGGCGGTGCCGCTGGGGCGACCGAAAGAGCGACAGCCCTTCGTAGAGCCACAGGCCGGTCTTGATCACCGTCAGGTTCCGCCGGGAGCCTCTGTAGACGGGGAAGAGAAACCCCAGGGGATGGACCAGGTGAGGGGCGATGTCCATCAGGATCCGCCGCTCGCTGACGGCCTCGAAGACCAGGCTGAACTCCAGCATCTCCAGATACCGCAGGCCTCCGTGGACCAGCTTCGACGATCGAGAGCTCGTCCCGTACGCCAGATCACGGGCCTCCACCAGGCCCACCTTCAGGCCTCTGAGGGCGGCGTCCCGGGCGATCCCGGCCCCGTTGATCCCTCCGCCGATCACGAGCACGTCCAGGTCCTCTTCGCCCAGCCGCTGCCACATCGCCTCACGAGTCATCATCACTCCAGTGTTCGTCAGTGTTCTTCGCAGCGGGACATCAGAGCGCCTTCAGAGCTTCCTCAAACCGGTTCACCAGGTCCTCCATCCGGTCGATCACGGCGCCCACCGTGGAGGGATCGCTCAGGTCGGCGCCGGCCCTCTTGAGCTGCTCCATGGGATGGTCATTGCCCCCGCTCTTCAAGAGCGTCAGGTACCGGTCGACCGCGTCCTCTCGAGTCTCCTCGTCGTCGCTCAACAAGGACTCCATGATCCGGGCCGTCGACGCGAAGCAGGTGGCGTACTGGTACACGTAGTACGGGCTGTTGAAGAAGTGGGGGATCCGGGCCCAGCTCATCCGATAGAGATCGTCGATCTCCATGGAGTCCCCGTAGAGGTGCTTCATTTTCTCGATGTAGAGCCCCTCCAGCACCTCTGCGGTGATCGGCTGGCCGGCCTCCACGGCCCGATGGGCCGCCAGCTCGTAGTCCGCGTAGAGCGCCTGAGTGTAGAAGGTCCCGGAGATGTTCTGGATTGCGTGCTCCAAGAGCGCTGCCTTCTCCCGGGGATCCTCGGTGTTGTGGAGCATATGCTCCAGCAGCAGAGCCTCGTTTACCGTGGAGGCCACCTCGGCCACGAAGATCGTGTACCCCGACGTCGCGAAGGGCTGGAACTCACAGGAGAGCTCCGTATGCAGCGTGTGGCCCAGCTCATGGGCCAGGGTGAACACGTCGTTCAGCGTATCCGTGTAGTTCAACAGCATGTAGGGATGGACCCCGTAGACCCCGGCGGAGTACGCCCCGGAGCGCTTCCCCTCCGTCTCGTACACGTCGATCCAGCCCTCGGACACGGCCTCGCTGAGCCGCCGCTGGTAGTCCTCGCCAAGGGGTTCCACGGACTCCACCAGCAGGGGCAGCACCTCGTCGTAGGGATACTCCGTCTCCAGATCCAAGAGAGGCAGCATCCCGTCGTAGGGCTGGTACTCCTCCAGGCCCAGCACCTCCTTGCGCAGCTTGTGGTACCGCTGCAGGGGGGCCCGGCCTTCCGTGGCGGTCTCGATCAGGGTCTCCAGTACAGAGACCGGCACGTTGCGGGCGTCCAGGGAAGCCGCCGCCGTGCTCTCATAACGCCGGGCCTGGGCCTGCGCCCAGTCTCGCTGGCAGATGCTGCTGTAGATGGCGGCGAAGGTGTTCTTTCGGTCCTCGTAGAGGCTGTAGAGCGCCCGGAACGCCTTCTGCCGATCCGACTGCTCCCGATGGGTTCGCAGGATATTTCCGTACTTCGCGTAGGTGACCTTCACGGACTCCCCGTCGGAGAGCTCCACCGTGTTGAACTCCACGTCCGCCGTGGTCAGAGCCTGGTACACCGACACTGGGGACTGCCGAAACCGGCTCCCGAAGGCCAGGATCTCCTCTCCTTCCTCGCTGCGGACGTGCTCCTGGTTGCGGTAGACCTCGGAGATCGGGAACTCGTAGGGCTTCAGCCTCTCCTCGCCAGCGATCCACTCCTCCATGGTCCCCTGATCGATGGTCAGGATCTCCGGGGCAAACCACGACGTCCGCGCCGAATACTCCGCCAGCACCTGCTGGACCTGCTGGAGCCTCGCCAGGATCTCGTTGTCCTTCTGGTTCAGATCGAAGTGGAGCTGCGGAAATCGGTACAGCTTGTACATCCGCTCTCCGAGGCGATCCGAGAGCTCATAGGCTCGAAGCACCTGCTCCGGGCCGTCACCCAGGGTGCCACGCATGGCCACCAGGGCGTCCATGTCCTCGCCAAAGGCCTGAATATCGGCCTCCCAGCTCTCCCACCCGGGATAGATATCCTCCAGGTTCCACTTGTAGGCGGCGTCGATCTCGTCCCGGGTGCGGCCTCCCGGCGTATCATCGTCAAAGAGTAGGTCCAGCATAGTCGGTGCGCTCCAGAGGTAAGGGGTAGAACTCGCGTGGGCCGGTGATACCGAATCGACCGGGCTTTTGTCCACTGGACAACGGGACCGGGATTGGCGACCCTCCCGGCGACCCTCGTGGTCGTGAACCCTTAGAACGTCCCGACACGCCTATGATTCCCATCATCCTCGCCGGCGGCTCCGGCACCCGGTTCTGGCCCCTGAGTCGCTGGGATTCTCCCAAGCAGCTCCTCTCCCTTTTGGGGGAAGACGAGCGCTCCATGATTCAGGTCACCGTGGATCGCCTCGAGCCGCTCCTCTCCGAGGGGCAGACCGTCCAGATCCTGTGTCGCGAAGACCTGGTGCCCCCCACCCGGGAGGTGCTGAGGCGGCCCGACGAGGTCTCCTTCGTGGTGGAGCCCGCCAAGCGGAACACCGCGCCGGCTGTGGCGCTGGGGACCGCCCGGGCCGAGGCCCACAGCGGCGACGAGGTGGTGGGGTTCTTCCCGGCGGACCACTTCGTGGGCGACGAGGTTCGGTTTCAGGAGTGCTTGCGGTTCGCCACCCGACGAGCCGAGGCCGGGGCGATCCTCACCGTGGGGATCCCGCCGACCCGGCCCGAGACGGGCTACGGATATATCGAGTGCGGCGACGAGCTCGCCGGCGATAGGGCGCTGCAGAGCAGGGCGGTCCGGGCGTTCGTGGAGAAGCCCGACAAAGCCCGGGCCCTGGCCTACCTGCAAGCTGGCAACTTCCTGTGGAACGGGGGGATCTTTTTGTTTCGGCCCTCCACCCTCTGGCGTGAGATCCAGCGCCAGCGACCCGCCCTCTGGGAGCACGTGGCGAAGATCCGCGACGCGCTGGCCGGCGGCGCCACCACGGACAGCCCCGAGGTGGTCCGGGCCTTCTCCCAGATGGAGTCCATCTCCATCGACTACGCCGTCATGGAGGGCGCCGAGCACGTCGAGGTGATCCCCGCTACCTTTCGGTGGTCCGACGTGGGCCACTGGGGGGCTCTCGACGAGGTCCTGGACTGTGACGACGACGGCAACGTCGTCCACGCCCGGGCTCGCCTGCGAGACGTCAAGCGGTGCATCCTCTACTCCCGCGGAACCGGTCGGGCCGTGGCCGCCATCGGCCTGGAGGACATGGTCGTCGTCGACACCCCGGACGCCCTCCTGGTCCTGCCGAAGTCTCGGGCCCAGGAGGTCCGGGAGCTCGTCGCCGGCCTCGAAGACGACCTCGTCTGATGGCCCGTGATCATGAACACTCCTGATCGTTGGGGATGCAGAAAGACCGGCAGCATTTATGATCCGCTTCGGCACAGAAGCCGTTCACTGGATCGCAGTGGGTACAGTCACAGGTCCCTTCGGCTGTGCAGGTGCTGGCCACGGGGGGGAAGTTCGGTGTAGAGCACTGGCAGGACAACCCTTCCACTTCCAACTCACAGGTTTCGTCGTCTCGCACCCGTTGAGTGCTCACCGCGCAGGTGCCTTCGGAGCACACCAGAGGATAATAGTAGTAATTCGCATCCCCCGAACAAGAAGAGGCACCTGGACCGCTCAGGGTCCGGTCACAGTAGCGGTCGTGTTCTTCGTCGGCGCAGTTTTCGTCCCGGACGCAGGCCGCCCCGAGCTCGCAATCCGGGGCGCACTCCGGATCCTCCAGGGGCTCCTCGGCGTCGGCGTCAGGGGTCTCCACGTCTTCCGTCACCTCGGCGTCCTCCGGCGGTTGCCCGGCGTCCGGTTCTTCGGCAGGAGAGGTACATCCTACGGCGAAGGCCAACGCGGCGGCCACCAGGGTTCGCTTCATGACGCGTCCTCCTCGGAGGGGGATGAGATCAAGGTCAGGTGATGGCCCGAAGGCCGTGGGAGCCTTTCCGTAAACGCCTGCAGGAGGCTCGACGCGTGGGGACTGGGCCGGTGCATGGACTCGGCGTAGGCGATCGCCTCCTCCAGGTCCTGACCGGGTTGTTTGTATCCTTGCAGGTAGTTCAAGAACCTCGCCAGGCTCCCCTCGCGGGTCAGCTCGGGGTGAAACTGCGTCGCCACCACGGGCAACCCGTCGACCCGGATGGCCTGATAGAAGCAGCGGTCGCTGCTCGCCAGGTGGGTCACCCCCGCGGGCAGGGCGATCACGCTGTCGTTATGGCCGAGCTGGGCGTCGAAGGTCGCCGGGAGGGCCCCGAAGAGCCGATCCTCTTCGGTGACCGCCTCGGTCAGCCGGATCTCGAAGGTCCCCACCTCGCTTCGCTCCGGGTCTGTGGCCAGCTTGCCGCCCAGAGCCTGTAGGATCCCCTGAAACCCGAAACAAGACCCGAACGTGGGGATCCTCGACGCCAGCACTCGCCGGATCAACTCCAGAAAGTCCCCATGCCACTCAAATCCACCCTGGACCAACGAGAAATCCCCGCTGCCACCGAAGAGAACCGCTGCCACCCCCCTCAGGTCAAAGTCATGCAAGGGGTCCGTCACGATGTTGAACGTCCGGAATCGATCCTCGGCCACACCGCAGGCCTGCGCGAAGACCTCCAACTCGTGATGAGCCATCGGGTCGGCGAGTCGTCGGGCCTGGATCAGGAGGAGTGTGGTCATGGGCAACTCACGGTATTCGTGCAAACTCCGTCGCAACACCTGATATCCGTGCCCAATCCAAGGCAATCTGACGGGAACTGGCAATTCAGGCACACGCACTGCCGGCCCTTGCCATCTTCCCCACGGCACTCTCCACCGAACTCGTAGTCGCCTGGATCGCACTCCTCATCACACCGATCTTCATGACAGGAGCCGACACTGGGCTCTCGCCCCATCCTAACACACTGGCCTTCCCCACAACTCAGGACAAGATAGCTCCCATCGATCATTCCTCCCGCGCAGATCGTATCTTCGCCTGGCTTTCGGGCGCATTCAGCGTTTTCTTCGGGTTGAAAATCGTAGAAACTGTCGCAGTCGTCCGTCGTGACGCAGGGCTCGTCGGGTCCACAGAACGGTGAGCATTCGGGGGGGACCAACGCATCGGGTTCGTCGGCGCCACGATCGTCGGCGTCGTCGGGCTCGTCGGCGTCGTCGGGCTCGTCGGCGTCGTCGGGCTCGTCGCTCGCATCCGGGGTTTCGACGAGCTGCTCCGGATCACCGATACACCCCGTCGCCGCGAAAGCGACGATTGCCATGGCGATCAAGACGATGAGTTTCTTGAGTGGATGTATCATAGGTCGTCCCTCGTTCAGATGATCTTGAGGTTCTCAAGAGCTTCGACGAGTGTCAAAGACGCGCCACATCACACCGGTGGGCCGCCTTTCTCCACAGCCCGTTGATAAGCAGGGCGGCTCTTCAGCCGCTCCACGTAGGCCCGAACCTTCGGATATTCACCCTGCACGCCCGCCCGCTCCACTGCGCCCACCACGGGAAAGCTCATCTGGATATCGGCGGCCGTGAACTCCTCACCCGCGAAGAACGGACGCTCCGCCAGCTCCTCTTCCCAGTAATCCACATGGAGTTGAACCTGACCGCCGATGTACTCCTTGTCTACCGTATGTGCTACGGCCTTCAATACGGGCCGAGCCAGCGCCGGGCCCTGTTTGGGGAGCTCCGAGAACACCGTCTTCAGCAGCAGGGGGGCCATCGCCGACCCCTCGGCGTAATGCATCCAGTACCGGTACCGGCGAAACTCTGGGGTCCCCTCCGCCGGCCGCAGCCGACCCTCGCCGAACTCATCCAGCAAGGTCTCGATCACCGCCCCCGACTCCGCCCAGACCTCACCGTCGTGGGTCACGATCGGCGCTTTCCCCAGGGGATGGAGGTCCCGCAGCTCCTTGGGCGCGAGCTGGGTCTTGGGGTTGCGGGGGTAGCTCTGAAACTCGTACTCCACCTCCAGCTCTTCCAAAAGCCACAGAATCCGGTGGGAACGAGAGTGTTCCAGATGATGGACGGTGAGCATTGAGTTCTCCGATTTCAGGGAAAGTCGTCGGGATCGGTCACCCGACCGAACCACACGTGGGAGTACCCTCCGTCGATGCCCACCCCCATCGCCAGCCACGGGGTGGACCAAGATTGGCCCTGATTGAGGATCACCGCGTTGTGACCCGCCGACCCTTGCCACGCGCTCATCGCCGACTGTGGCGACCAGGCACCCGATACGGAGATCTCAAACCCGTGGCCTGTGTAGTTGGTCAACTCCGACGGCTTGTTCCACATGCACGCCGCCTGGCTATGATCCGGGTCGTAGCAGCAGCCCGTCCACGGGCCGTAATCGGACCAACTATGAAGGTTGCATTGCCCTGGGATCAAGATCTCTGACCCGTGATCGATCAGGTCCTGCACATGGGCTCGGGCCACCACGGTCAGCGAATAGGAGAGCGGAATCTCTGGCAAACCGTTGTCGACCCGATACGCGTTGATCAGGTCGTAGAGCTCCTGCTCGTTCGCTGTCAGGGGGCTCTCTTCCGGCTCCCACGTATCCGGTTCTCCGGGGTCAGCGTCAGGTTCTTCCGGATCGGCGTCGGGTTCTCCCGGATCGGCGTCGGGTTCTCCCGGCTCGGCGTCGGGTTCTCCCGGATCGGCGTCGGGCTCTCCCGGATCGGCGTCGGGCTCTCCCGGATCGGCGTCGGGTTCTCCCGGATCGGCGTCGGGTTCTCCCGGATCGGCATCCAGATCGGAACCGACATTACCGTCTACTCCCACATCATTCTCGATCTCCACGTCGGGCTCTGCCGGACATCCGATCAACATGACTGCGACGATCAGGACCAAATACACTCGATTCATCGTTCTTCTCCTCTGGGCAGTACCCTTCGACTCTACCACTTCGCCTCGGATTCACCACGATCCATTATCGCTTCCCCCAACCAGTACCCCGAAATGTCCGACCCGGAGTGCGACATCCCCGAGGCCCCGTGGGGACTTTCCGGAGTCCACGGAGGGAGCCCACCAGCCCCTCACCCGGAGTCCGTCCCACCCCCCGCAACCACCCCGAAATGTCCGACCCGGAGTGCGACATCCCCGAGGCCCCGTAGGGGTTTATGGGAAGTCGTCGGGATCGGGGAATCGTCCGAACCACACATGGGCGTAGTTCCCGTCGATACCGACCCCCATAGCCAGCCATGGGACCGACCAGGTGCCCTCATTGAGGATCACCGCGTTGTGGCCTGGCGAACCGCGCCAGGAGTTCAACGCCGCCTCCGGGAATGCGCTGCCGCTGGTCCAATAGGAGATCTCGAACCCTTCACCGTTGTAATTTGTGAGCTCCGAGGGCTTGTTCCACATGCAGGCCGCCTGAGTGTGGTCTGGATCGTAGCAGCATCCTGTCCAGGGGCCGTGGTCAGACCAGCTATGGAGATTGCACTCCCCGGGGATCACGATCTCTGAGCTATGGTCGTTGAGATCGTCTACGTGGGCTCGGGCCACCATGGTCAGCGAATAGGAGAGCGGGACCTCGGGGAGACCGTTCTCGACCCGATAGGCGTTGATCAGCTCGTAGAGCTCTCGCTCACTATCCGTCAGGGCGGCGACCTCCGGTTCCCCGGAGTCTGCACTCTCCCCGACATCGGTGTCGGCTGCCAGGTCGAACTCAGCCTCGCAGGACGTCCACCACAGGCCCAGGATCAGAAGTGCGATCAGGCCCCGGAACCACGACGAATTGTCAGACCCGGAGTGCGACATTCTCCAGCTTTGACGGGGGTCCATCGGCGTTACCCCTGATTCAACGTCTGTCGGATCACCCGGCTTAAGAGATCCATCCCGAAGGGTTTCTGCAGCAGTCGGTAGGGGAGCTCTTCCTCCAGAGACAGGACTTCAGCGGTGTAGCCCGACATCAGGACCACAGCGGTCTCAGGACGCTCGGAGCGCACCTTCTCCGCCAGGAGGGCGCCGTCGTCGCCAGGCATGATCACGTCGCT
>SKON01000299.1 GCA_007120035.1 Myxococcales bacterium | reverse complement strand
CGTCGGTGAGGGGCTCGTCGGGGACGAGAGCGTAGACGGCAGAGAAGAGTCCGTGGGCGTATTGGTACACCAGGGCGGCGTCGAGAGGATCGCCGTCGCGGGAGAAGAGGATCTCCCGGGAGCCGGTGTAGTCGTCGCCGGTGACATTGAGGAGGATCGGGGTGTCGGGGAGGAGCTCGCCACCGTCTGCGGGCAGGGTCCACCGGACGCTCTCCGGGGCCGGAGAGCATGCCTCGGCGTCGTTGGGGGTCAGAAGGAGAGCAGCGGGGAGGACGAGGGCGGTGGTCAGGGTCGAGGTGATGAATCTGTGCATTGGGGGACTCCGTTGGGAAGAGCGAAGTGTAGATTGCGTTGGGGAGGAAGCAAAGGGTGTGCCAATGTTGGGTGTGAGCGGTTTCCGTTGGCGGATTGTCTCCATTCCGCAGCGGGCCCTGGCCCGCGAGGACGTTCGGGCCGCTGTTTCAGGCCCGACTCGCCGAGAGGAGAGGTGCCTCCGTCGGTAGGGACGTCTCCATTCCGCAGCGGGCCTTGGCCCGCGAGGACGTTCGGGCCGCTGTTTCAGGCCCGACTCGCCGAGCCTCGTGGCCTTGGCCCGAGGAGAGGTGCCAGATTCACCTCCTGTGGTCGGTGGTGGACGAAGCGCCGAGGAGGACCGGTTTGTGTACCGGAGATAGAGGGCGGCGCGGAACCTCCCCTCGGGCCAAGGCCACGAGGCTTGGCGAGTCGGGCTACGCCCGAGGGTCCTCGCGGGCCAAGGCCCGCTGCGGACGGCGGGTGGCGTCGCCGGGCTACGCCCGAGGGTCCTCGCGGGCCAAGGCCCGCTGCGGACGGCGGGTGGCGTCGCCGGGCTACGCCACGAGGGTCCTCGCGGGCCAAGGCCCGCTGCGGACGGCGGGCCAGCCGTTGTGGTTCGCGGGGAGGCGGGGTCAACTCCGGCGGAGTTCCAGGCGGGCGCGGAGGACCGATTGGAGCCAACGGCGCTCCACGGAGCTGAGGCCGAAGGCGAAGGGGTAGGGGTAGACGCCTTCCATGAGGACCAGGTGGCCCGGGAGGGGGAGGAAGAGGAATTTTTCGTCGCCGGGGCCCCGCTCTTCGACGTCGAGGAGGGCCTCGGTCCAGCCCTTGTGTTTTCCGTTGACCGTCTTTCGGAGGAGGACGAAGTGGTCCTCGTCGATGGAGAGGCGGGTGGGGGTGATGAACATCTGTCCCACCAGGAAGTAGGCGGCGATGGCGCCGACGAACCAGGGGAGGAAGAGGGGGTCGATGGTGGGAAGGGTCCAGAGGAGCCAGGATCCGGCGACGAGGAGGCCGGACCAGAACCAGAGGCGGTACCGGCGGGGGGCGGGGATGGTGAGGGTGAGGCGGCCGCCGGTGTCGTCGATCTGGATCTGGGAGCCCATGGGGCGGCGGGTGACGGCCAGGGGTCGGTTGTCGCGGAGGGCCGGCAGGCGGGAAGAGGAGCCGCGGAGGACCTGTCGGGCCTCCTGGACGGAGTCGATGCGGTCCTCGACGGCGGGTTCGAGGACGCCCTTGAGGAACCGCATCAGCCGAGGCGGGATACGGCCGACGCGGTCTTCGAAAAGAAGGCGCATCCGCTCCATGGGGAGGTCGGCGGGGTGGAGGTGGGAGAGGAGGTGAACGACGGTGGCGCCCAGGGAGTAGAGGTCGCTGGCGGGGCGGGTGCGGCCGGCGAGCTGCTCGGGGGCGACGTAGCCGGAGGTGCCGACGACGGTGGACATCAGGGTGTGGCTGCCGACGACCTGGACAGCGCCGAAGTCGATGAGAGCGACGGAGCCGTCGGGGCGCAAGATCAGGTTGGAGGGCTTGATGTCGCGGTGGATCACCGGGGGGTGTTGGTCGTGGAGGTAGTCGAGGATGTCTAAGACCTCCTCGATGAAGGCCACCACGTCGGTGGTGGCGATGTTCTCTCCGGCTTCGATGAGCTCCTGGAAGGTCTGGCCTTCGACGTATTCACGGACCAGGAAGAAGCGCAGGGAGGGGCCGTCGTCGTCGACGAAGGCGTCGATATAGGAGGGGATCGCGGGGTGGTGAAGCTGGCGGAGGGCGAGCCCTTCTCGTTGGAAGAGTTCGATGGCCTTCCAGTCGTCGGCGATGGCCAGGGAGAGCTCTTTGACGGCGACGGTCTGGCCGGTGTGGAGGTCCTGGCCGACGTAGGTCTTGCCCTGGCCGCCGCGGCCGATCTCGGGGCCGAGGCGGTATCGGTTGTGGAGCAGGTCGGTCACAGGAGAGCTCGAGTCGGGGCGAAGAGAGTCGAAAAACTGAGAGTAGGGTCGGGTAGACCCCCAGATCTCTGAGACATGATCGCGGGAAGAGGAGCGGGGATCAACCATCGGCGGGAGGCGCTTGCCGGTAAGTTGGGGCGGGACGAACTTTGGGGAAGTCTATGAACTACGAACTGATCATCGTGCTGGGCCTGACGGCGGTGGCCCTTGCGCTCTTCGTGTCGGAGCGCCTCCGGGTGGAGGTAGTGGCGCTCCTGGTGCTCTCTGTGTTGCTGCTGACCCGGGTGTTGGAGCCCTCCGAGGGGTTCAGCGGGTTCAGCAATGAGGCGACGGTGGCGATCGGGGCGATGTTCGTGCTCAGTGAAGGGCTGCGCAAGACGGGGGTGTTGCGGCGGGTGGCGTCGTTGTTGGGGCGGCTCTTTGAGTATCAGCAAGAGTTGGCTCTCTTCGCGATGATGACCGGTGCGGCGGTGGTGTCGGCGTTCATCAACAACGTGGCGGTGGTGGCGATCATGCTCCCCATGGTGTTGTCGGTGAGTCGAAAGACAGGGGTCAGCCCGAGTCGGCTGTTGATCCCATTGTCGTTTGCGGCGATGTTCGGCGGAAGCACCACGTTGATAGGGACGTCGTCGAATCTATTGGTGAGCGGATTGATCGCCGAGCGAGGGCTCGATCCGATCGGGATGTTTGAAGTAACGCCTGTGGGGCTGCTCTTCTTCCTGGTGGGGACGGTGTACCTGATGACCGTGGGGCGATGGTTGCTGCCCGATCGGGGGTCCGGGGAGCTGCGGGAGACCCGGGAGTTGGCGGATTTTCGTGCCCAGGTGGAGGTGGTGGAGGGGGCGAAGTGTGTGGGGAGGAGGGCGTCGGAGTTCTTCTTGGACAGCCGGGGAAAGGTGGTGGCTGTGCAAAGAGGGGGCAACCTGGTCACAGAGGATCTGGAAGAGATCGTGATCGAGGTGGGCGATGTGTTGCGGATCGCGGCGCCTGTGCACCTCCTGCAGGAACTGGACGCCGTGACGGGGCAGCGGTTGTTGCCGTTGGAGCCGGCCGATGATGATCGAGAGGGCGTGGCGGAGGGGGAGGAGGCGGGGAAGGCGTTGTTGGAGATCGTGTTGGCGCCGGACTCGACGGTGGTGGGGCGGACGCTGCGGGAGGCCGGGTTTGAGCAGCACCATCCGGCGCATGTGATCGCCATGCGTCGCCGTGGCGAGGTGGTGGTGCAGGACTTGTTGGATATCCGTCTGCAGGGGGGCGATGGGTTGCTCTTTCAGGTGCCGCCGGAGCACGACGGGGCGCTGCAGCGTCGGCGGGACTTCATTGTGATCTCCGAGTTCGGGGTGCCCGAGTACAAGACGAGGATGACGATCCCGGTGATCCTGATCCTGGCGGGGATCGTGGTGGGGGCGGCGATAGAGTGGATGCCCATCGTGACCCTGGCGGTGGTGGGGTGCGTGTTGCTGGTGTTGATGCGGGTGTTGACGATGGAGGAGGCCTATCGAGCGATCGACTGGCAGGTGATCTTCTTGCTCGGAGGGTTCATCCCCCTGGGGCTTGCGTTGGAGCAGACCGGGGCGATCGATCTGGTGGCCCATGGGTTGGTGCAGGGCCTCGGAGGGGCGGGGCCGGTGGTGTTGTTAGCGGGGTTCTACTTCGCGACGAATTTCATGAGCGACGTGGTGTCGAACCAGGCCACGGCGGTGTTGATGACGCCTGTGGCGGTGGTGACGGCGATGTCGATGGGGGTGGATCCGCGGCCGTTTATTATGGCGATCGCCTTTGCGTCCTCCGATAGTTTCGCGTCCCCCGTGGGGTATCATACGAACGTGATGATCTATGGGGTGGGGAACTATCGGTTCTTGGATTTCGTGAAGGTGGGGCTGCCGTTGAATCTGTTGTTTCTGGGGACGGCGGTGGTGGCGATTCCGGTGATCTGGTCGTTGTGAGGGGTGGCGGACGTCGGGGGTGTACGTCGAAGGAGGTCGGAAGGTCGGGGTGTGCGGCGGGTCAATTCCAGGCATAGTTCAGGGCTCCCACGGTCCACCCCCGGTTCAAACCGGGGGCTGGAGTGGGCAGGGCTCCGCTGGGGTCATGACCCCGCTCCGCCTGAGATATCTCGGAGAACGGAGTCGTTCCGAACCGGGCCCCGATCTCTCTCCCGCCCCGTCGAACTCCGCACCGGTTCGGTTCTCAATTGGTCGACTATGTGGAGAACATCTCAGGCGGAGCGGGGTCATGACCCCAGCGGAGCCCAGCCCACCGCAGCCCCCGGTTTGAACCGGGGGTGGACCGTGGGAGCCCTGAACTATGCCTGGAAATGACCCGTCGCGAACCCGGACGCCACGAACGATGCCGTCGCGAACCCGGACGCCACGAACGATGCCGTCGCGAATGTGGAGGGGGCTCGGGGCGACCTTGTTTCGTCGGGGGTTCGCGGTGGCGACCGTGTGGGCGGCGCGGGACGACCCCTCCGCCCTGCGGGCACCTCCCCGCGAGCGTGGAGGGGGCTCGGGGCGACCTTGTTTCGTCGGGGGTTCGCGGTGGGGTCAGGGGCGGGAGAGGGTGCGGGTGCGGAGGATGGCGAGGACGAGGAGGGCGTTGAAGACCGTGGCGAGGAGGACCTGGATGGCGAGGGCGGCGCGGAGGTCGAGGGCCATCAGGGCGATGGAGGTGTAGAGCAGGGCCATGTGGGTGCCGAGGCCCATGGCGGCGGCCAGGCGCATGGTGGGGCGGTGGGTGGCGCGGTAGGCCTGGATGTCTTCGGGGGAGAGGTGGTGGGTTTGCTTCTCTGTGGAGCCCGAGGCGAAGCGCTCCTGGACCTGGAGGTAGCCGACGTAGACCCAGAGGAGGAAGCGCTCCAGGAGGGTGCCGGAGCGGCGGGCTTCTTGTTGTTCTTTGCGGACTTCGGTGAGGGATTCAGTGCCTTCGGCGCCGCCGGCGGAGGGCATGGTGTTGGCGAGGTAGAGGTTCTTGGTCTTGTCGTAGACGATGCAGCGGATCCAGGTGGAGAAGCCGGCGATGGCGGCGATGAGGATCCAGGTGGTGCCGAAGAGGTGGCCGATGCCGATGCCGAGGATCACGTAGGTGGGGAAGAGGACGAGGACGTCGACGAAGCCGTCGAGGATTCGGCCGACGCGGCTGCCGCCGCCGCGGGCCCTGGCGAGCTGGCCGTCGGCGCAGTCGAGGATCACGGAGAGGAAGAGGAAGAAGCCGGAGAGAAGCCAGATCAGGGGCGGTCCGGGGTCGCCGACGTAGAAGCCGCGGTAGAGCAGGTAGGCGCCGGTCCAGCCGGTGAGGAGGCTGGCGAGTGTGACCTGGTTGGGGCGGACGCCCAGGGGGAGGAGGGCGGCGGCCAGGACGGCGGCGATGGGGCGGTGGAAGCGGCGGTCGATGACCTCTTCGACGTCGAGGGACTTAAAGGCCAGAGCCTGTCGGTAGCGCTCGGCGAAGGTCACGGGGACTCCCAGTCCATGGCGAGTGTGCGGGCGGCTTCGAGATCTTCGAGGGTGTCGATCTCGGTCCAGCCGCCGGGGGGGATCTCGCAGGCGGCGAAGGGAATGCCCTCTTGGATGAGCTCGGAGAAGACGTCCTCGTAGTAGAGGCGTCGGCGCTCGTCGGGGGAGAGGGCGGAGAGCCTGCGGCGGAGGGCGTCGAAAGCGGAGGGGCCGATCTTCTGGATGCCCAGGGACTCTCCGTGGGCTCGGTGGGGGGGGAGCTTCTTGCTGAGGGCCAGGATGGCGCCGTGGTCGTCGAGGTGGGCCTTCATCTCCTCGTGGCCGAGCTCGGGGAACCGGGTGATGGTGAGGACGTTGTCGCCGGGGGTGGTGAGGAGCCTCTCGAAGAGGTCGGGATCGCGGATCAGGACGTCGCCGTCGCAGAGGAGGAATCGGGGCTCCGTGAGCTCGGGCAGGGCGCAGCCCAGGGAGACAGCGTTGTTGTCGGTGTGGAAGGTGTCGCAGTGGGCCGTCGAGATGGCCAGGGGGAGATCCCAGGAGCGGACGGTGTCGACCAGGAGGTCTGCGCGGTAGCCCGTGGCGAGCACGACCCGGTCGATGCCGGTGGTGGCGAGCTGGGAGAGGAGGCGGCACAGGAGGGGCTCGTCGCCGACGGTGAGGAGACATTTGGGGCGGTCGTCGGTCAGGGGCTGAAGACGAGCGCCGAGGCCTGCGACGAGGAGGATCGCTTCCCGAGGTTGTGGCGTGGAGGATGGTGACATGGAGGGCTCCGGGCCAGCAAAAGGGAGCGCGAAGGTAATGGAATCGCTGACAAAAAGACAGCCTTTTTTCGGATCCTCGGTTGACGTGGAGAGTGGGTGTTTACGCTTGCGACATCCAGCCAGTACGGAAGCAGTACAACAAATTGGGAAACTCAACCCCCCCACGGTCAAGGAGTGACTATGAGCCGAGTACAGGGAAGTACTCTACCCACAGGTCTGCGCGTAGAAGGAGAGGTTGGTGAAGCTGGAGAGTCGATTCTGACGCGAGAGGCGTTGGAGTTTTTGGGAGAGCTCCATCGCCGGTTTGGAGGCCAGCGGCGAGCGCTCCTGGAGGAGCGGCGCCGGCGACAGGAAGAGATCGACGGTGGGGGGAGCCTGAGGGCGCCGGAGGAGACTCTGGAGGTGCGAGAGCGGGCCTGGGAGGTGGCGGAGGCGCCGGAGGATCTGCGGCGGCGGAACGTGGAGATCACGGGGCCCGTGGAGCGGAAGATGATCATCAACGCCCTGAACAGCGGCGCCGACGTGTTCATGGCGGACTTCGAGGACGCCGCCTCTCCGAGGTGGGGAAATATGGTGGAGGGGCAGCGGTACCTCTACGATGCGATCCGAGGGCAGATCGACTATTTCGACGAGGGCCGCCAGAAGCAGTACCGGCTCAACGACGAGGTGGCGACGCTGATGGTGCGGCCCCGGGGGTGGCACCTGGAGGAAAAGCACCTCCTGGTGGAGGGAGAGGCGATCGCGGCGAGCCTCTTTGACTTTGGGTTGTACTTCTTCCACAACGCGAAGGAGCTGGTGAATCAGGGGAGCGGGCCCTACTTCTACGTGCCGAAGTTGGAGGACTATCGGGAGGCCCGGCTGTGGAACGATGTGTTCTTGTGGAGTCAGGATCGGCTGGGGCTGTCGTCGGGGACGGTGCGGGCGACGGTGTTGATCGAGACGATCCGGGCGGCGCTGCAGATGGAGGAGATCCTCTACGAGTTGCGGGAGCACAGCGCCGGGCTGAACGCCGGTCGGTGGGACTATATCTTCAGCGTGATCAAGACCTTCCGGCGGAGCCCGCGGGCGCTGATGCCCGATCGGTCGCAGGTGACGATGAAGGTGCCGTTTATGAAGGCCTACAGCGATCTCCTGGTGAAGACCTGCCATAAGCGGGGGGCCCACGCGATCGGGGGGATGGCGGCGTTCATCCCGACCGGGGATGAGGCCCGAAACCGGGAAGCGATGGCGGCGGTGCGGCGGGATAAGGAGCGGGAGTCTCAGGCCGGGTTCGACGGGACCTGGGTGGCTCATCCGGCGCTGGTGGAGGTGGCCCGAGGTCCCTTCGATGAGGTGCTGCAAGGGGCCGAGGATCAGCGGGAGAACAAGCGAGACGACGTGGAGGTGGGAGAGCGGGAGCTGTTGAACTTCCATGTGCCCGACGGGACGATCACGGAAGAAGGGATGCGGCGAAATATCAACGTGGGAATTCAGTACATCGAGTCCTGGCTGCGGGGTCGAGGAGCGGTGGCGCTCTTTGATCTGATGGAGGACGCGGCGACGGCGGAGATCAGCCGGAGCCAGATCTGGCAGTGGCTGCATCTGAAGCAGGCTCGGTTGGAGGATGGGCGGGAGATCGACATGGCCCTTTATCGACGGCTCGTCGAAGAGGAGATGGAGGTGATCGCCCGAGAGATGGGGAGCCAGGAGATGGAGCGGGGACGCTACCAGATGGCCCGGCAGATCTTCGATCTGGTGGCCGCAGGGGAGCACTTTCCGGAGTTCTTCACGGTGGTGGCATACGATGAATTGGGCTGAGAGAGACCTGGGAGGGAGGAAATGATGAGAGAGAGCAACGGAGCGTCGCGAGCGCGAGAGATGGAGCGTCGGTGGGAGGAAGACCGGCGATGGCGAGGGATTCGAAGGCCCTACGAGGGGCAGCACGTGGAGCGGCTGATGAGCAGCCTGCCGATCCGTCACACCCTGGCGGAGCATGGGGCCAGGCGGCTGTGGGAGAGCTTTGAGGAAGGACCCTTTCTGCGGTGCTTGAGCGCCGTGACGGGCAACCAGGCAATCCAGGAGGTGGAGGCCGGCCTGGGGGCGGTGTACATCAGCGGGTGGCAGGTGGCGGGAGATGGGAACTCGAGCTGCCAGGTGTATCCCGATCAGAGCCTCTATCCGGTGGACTCCGTGCCGATGATGGTGGAACGGGTCAACCGGGCCCTGCAGCGGGCGGATCAGACGGCCCGGGTGGAGGGCCGGGGGGGAGTGGACTACTTCGTGCCCGTGATCGCCGACGCCGAGGCCGGGTTCGGGGGGAACTTGAACGCCTTCGAGTTGATGAAAGCCTTGATCGAGGCCGGGGCGGCGGCGGTGCACTTCGAGGACCAGCTCTCGTCGGCGAAGAAGTGCGGCCATATGGGAGGTAAGGTGCTGGTGCCGACGGCGGAGTTCGTCCAGAAGTTGGTGGCGGCCCGGTTGGCGGCGGACGTGATGGACGTGGAGACCCTGCTGATCGCCAGGACCGACGCCGATGGGGCGAAGCTCTTGACCAGCGACCACGATCCCATCGACCAGCAGTACATCGTGAAGGGTCGGCGGACCGCCGAGGGGTTCTATCTGGTGGAGGGGGGCCTGGAGTACGCCATCGAGCGGGCGCTGATCTACGCGCCCTACGCGGATCTCTTGTGGTGTGAGACCTCCCGTCCGGACCTGGGGGAGGCCCGGGAGTTTGCCCGGGCCATTCACGAGAAGTTCCCGGGGAAATGGCTGGCCTACAACTGTTCGCCGTCGTTCAACTGGAGCGAGCAGTTGTCGGAGGCGGAGATCGCCGGGTTCCAGGAGGCCCTGGGGGAGATGGGATACGTGCTGCAGTTCGTGACGCTCTCGGGGTGGCATAGCCTGAACGCGTCGATCTTCGAGCTGGCGAGGGCCTACCGCGAGCGGGGTATGGCGGCCTATGCGGAATTGCAGCAGCATGAATTCGAGTTGTCTCGACGGGCGGGGTATCGGGCGATCCGCCATCAGGCGTTCGTGGGAGCCGGGTACTTCGACGAGGTGCAGATGACGATCACCGGTGGTGAGTCGGCGACGACAGCGTTGTCGGGGTCGACGGAGAGAGAGCAGTTCTAAGCGGTTCAGTACAAGTTGGCCTGGGGGTCCAGCCCCGTCCTTCGCCACCGTGGCGAGGGCGGGGCTTCTTACTGAGGTCGGAGGTCGGAGGTCGGAGGTCGGAGGGTGGGTTTTCGGTGGTCGGGGTCTTTCGTGGTGGTGGGGTGTACGACGTTAGCGCGGGCAGGAGGATGGGAGTTAGGGGTTGCGGGGCGGGGGGCGGTGGGGCATACTGGGGAT
>SKON01000321.1 GCA_007120035.1 Myxococcales bacterium | reverse complement strand
GTGGTCAGCGTGACCGTCTCCTACGACAACGGCGGCCGCCCCTTGAGCCGCACCGTCCCCTCACAGCAACAGCTCGCTGAGGGCTCGGGGTTCATCATTCACCCCGACGGCTACATCCTGACCAACTTCCACGTCATCGATCGTGCCGAAGAGGTCACGGTGAAGCTCCCCGACAACCGGCAGTTCTCGGCCCGGGTCATCGGCGTCGATCCCGACACCGACGTCGCCCTGATGAAGATCGACGCCGGCGAACCCTTGCCCGCCGTTCACCTGGGACGCAGCGCCGACCTCCGAGCCGGGGAGTACGTCGTCGCCATCGGTAACCCCATGGGACTCTCTCACTCGGTCACCGCCGGGATCGTCAGCTTCGTGGGCCGCCGGGATCTCCCCATCGAGGGGCGGGCCCAGCAGGCTCAGTTCATCCAGACCGACGCCCCCATCAACCCCGGCAACTCCGGTGGCCCTCTGATCAATATGGAGGGCGAAGTCATCGGCATGAACACCGCCATCTACCGACACGGCCAGGGGATCAGCTTCGCGATCCCCATCGACACCGTGAAGACCCTCCTGCCTCAACTCGAAGAGCGAGGGTACGTACCCCGGAGCTGGATGGGGATCCGAATCCAGGATCTCGACCCCCTCCTGGCCCAATCCTTCGGACTCGCCGACCACCGGGGCGCCCTGGTCACGGAGGTCCTGGACAACAGCCCGGCCTCCCGGGCCGGCATCCAGGAGCAAGACGTAATCCTGGCCCTCGACGGCCGGGCCCTGGAAGACGGGACCCTTCTGCCCTGGCTGGTCGCCACCACTCCGGAGAGCACCCGGCTGACCCTCTCGGTGCACCGCAATGGAGAGGAGATCGAGCTCCCCGTAGACATCGAGTCCATCCCCAACCAGCGCCCACCCTCTCTTCCAGGGCGACAAGCCGACGTCGAGTCCTCTGCCCCGGCGCTGGGCATCGAGGTCTCCTCCATGACCGAACGCCTGGCTCGCCAGGTGGGCGCCGCCGACCTGGACTACGGCGTCGTCGTCACGGCCCTCTCCGACTCCTCGGCGGCCCGGGCCGCAGGCCTCCGCAACCGGGACGTGATCCTCGAGGTGGGCGCCGAGAAGGTCTCCTCCGAGGAGGAGTTCCACTCCCTCTTGGAAGCCTTTGACGCCGGGGACGTGGTCCGCCTCAAGGTGCAACGTCGAGGTCGTTCGGTCTACCTCGCCTTTACCCGGTGAACCCTGGCGGGTAGCATCCCCACCGCGGACTGACGAACCTCTCACTGGCGAGCGATCTGTGCCCCGCTGGCAGGACATCCTCGGACATCAGCGCGTGCTCACCGTCCTTCAACGGGCGATCGAACACCAGCGCCTCCACCACGCCTACCTCTTCACCGGCCCCGAAGGCGTGGGCAAGGCCACCGTCGCCCGACTCCTGACGATGACTCTGAACTGCCTGAACCGACCCGATCAGGGGTTCCAGCCCGCCTGCGGGGAGTGCTCGGCCTGCCGGCGAATCGCCGCCGAGCAACACCCGGACTTCTTGGTCCCCGAGGTAGGGCGCACCATCAAGATCGACGCCATCCGGGCCGTCCAAAAGGCATCGATCTCCGCTCCCTACGAGGCCCGGCTCCGGGTCGTCCTCATCGACGACGCCCACCTGATGACCGAGGAGGCCGCCAACGCCCTCTTGAAGACCCTGGAGGAGCCCCCGGACCGAATGCTCCTCCTCCTGGTCACAGACCAGCCCCACCGGCTTTTGGACACCATCTTGAGCCGTTGCCAGCGGCTGCGCTTCGGCCGGCTCCCTACGGAGCTCGTCGCCGCGGCCCTCCCGGACCTCTGGGAAGGCGCGCCTTCGGAGCTCCTCCAGGTCGCCGCCGGCTACGGCGAAGGCAGCCTCGGGCGCTCTCTGTCGGTCTTGGACAGCGGGATCCTCGAGGCTCGCCGGGAGATTCTCTCCACCCTCGTGACCCTCTCCGACGGCTCCCCGAAGGATTGGATCGACGAGGCCGCCGCCCTGGGAGACTCCTCAGGTCACCTCGGCGAGCGTCTCGACGTCCTCCTGGTCTTCTTCCGAGACGTGTTGCTGACCCGCAACGGGCTCCCCGAGCGAGTCGTCAACAAAGACCTCCAGGACCTGGTCGACGGCGCCGCCCAACGGTTCTCCACGGACGCCACCCTGGCCCTCCTGGACGCGATCATGCTCGCCAGGCGACGCCTCGACGGCTACGTCAACTCTGTGCTCCTCGCCGAGGATCTCGTCGACCGCCTCCGCTCCCCCGACCACCGCGCACTGGCCCCCGTATGACCACTGCCCTCTACGAACCAAAGCGTCGAGACGTCTCCCCCTTTGCGCCGGGTCAACGGTTGCTCAACGTGGTGCACGTCCGATTTCCCCTCAACCACCTCCGACACCTGGCCGACGCCCGCCAGCTTCAGCTCGCCCCGGGAGAATCCGTGGTGGTCGACACCGATCGGGGACCGGCCATCGGCGAGGTCGTCGGCCACGTCCGCCGCCAACTCGTAGAGGACGAGCAGATCCCTCAGGTCCTGCGCCGAGCCACCGACGCCGACCTCAAGCAGGCCCAACGCAACCAGGAGACCGAGCGGGCGGCCTACCGATTCTGCATCGAGCGCATCCGGGCCCGAAAGCTCCCCATGAAGCTCGTGCGCACCCAATGCCTCCACGACGGCTCCAAGCTGGTCTTCTTCTTCAGCGCCGACGGACGGGTCGATTTCCGAGACCTCGTCAAAGATCTGGCCCATCGGTTTCGCACCCGCATCGAGATGTATCAGATCGGCGTCCGCGACGGCACACGGATGCTCGGCGGCATCGGCCCCTGCGGTCGGGAGCTCTGCTGCAGCTCCTTTCTCACCCACTTCGAGCCGATCTCCATCCGGATGGCCAAAGACCAGGGTCTCACCCTGAACCCCCGCAAGATCTCCGGGATGTGTGGCCGCCTGATGTGCTGCCTGGTCTACGAACAGAAGGTCTACCGACGGCTCAAGAAGCGCCTGCCCCGCCCGGGCAAAGAGGTCCTCACCCCCGAGGGCACTGGCGAGATCATCTCCGTGGACGTGATCAACCAGCGGGTCACTGTGTCATTGAACGACGACCGCCGCGAGACCTTCCCCCTCACGGAGGTCCGACTGGAGTCCGAGGTCCGACGCGAGACCGTCGACCCCACCTCTTCCGATGAAAAGATCCTCCAGGATCAGCCCTCTCAGGGCGGCAACCGCCGGCGCCGACGGCGGTCCTCGGAGACCACCGAGGACTGACCCTCACGCGAGGACCTTGTCAAATCTCGCCATTTCTGCTCTCTCTGGTGCCCCTTTTTGGCTCCGACGATTCAGACGAGCGAGACGAGCGAGACCATGACGGATCATTTCTACATCACCACCCCCATCTACTACGTCAACGGCGCCCCCCATATCGGGCACGCCTACACGACCATCGTCGCCGACGCCCTGGCTCGGTACCACCGGCTCAAGGCCGAGGAGGTCTTCTTCCTCACCGGCACCGACGAGCACGGTCTGAAGGTCCAGCGGGCCGCCGAGGAGAAGGGCTGCACCCCTCTGGAGCTCGCCGACACCAACTCCGCCGAGTTCCGCAGGCTCTTCGAGAAGCTCGAGCTCACCCACGACCGGTTTATTCGGACCACCGAGGCGGACCACCGCAGGACCGTGGAGTGGATGGTCAAGAAGCTCCTGAAGGCCGGTGATATCTACCTCGGCGAGTACGAGGGGTGGTATTCGGCCTCCGACGAGGCCTACTACGACGAGTCCGAGATCGAAGACGGCGTGGCCATCGAGAGCGGCTCGCCCGTGGAGTGGGTGCAGGAGAAGAGCTACTTTTTCAAGCTCAGCAAGTACACCGAACCCCTCCTGAAGTGGTACGCCGACAACCCCACCTGTATCGCTCCGTCGGCCCGCCACAACGAGGTGCGCTCCTTCGTGGAGTCCGGCCTCCGGGACCTCTCCATCAGCCGCACCACCTTCGACTGGGGCATCCCCATGCCCGACGACCCCAAGCACGTCCTCTACGTGTGGGTCGACGCCCTGACGAACTACTACACCGCCGTGGGACCCTTCACGGACTCCCACGACCCGTCCCGGGTCAAGGACTTCTGGCCCGCCGACGTACACCTGATCGGCAAAGACATCCTGCGGTTCCACGCCGTGTACTGGCCGGCCTTCCTGATGAGCGCCGGCCTGCCCCTTCCGAAGCAGATCTTCGCCCACGGGTGGTGGCTCAACGAAGGCGTGAAGATGAGCAAGAGCAAGGGGAACTTCATCGACGCTTTTGATCTGGTGGAGGACTACGAGCTCGACGTGCTTCGGTACTACGTCCTCCGGGAGATCCCCCTGGGCAACGACGGAAACTTCAGCCAGGCCCGGGTCGTAGAGCGCAACAACGCCGAGCTCGCCGACAACGTCGGCAACCTGGTCAACCGAGCGCTCACCATGCACGGCCGGTATCTCGACGGAGAGATCCCCGCCACCCCGGAGCTCTCCGCCGACGACGACATCGCCCTGCGAAAGACGGCGCTCGAGACCGCCAAGGCCGTCGACGACGCCATCTCGGACCTCGAGATCCACCGAGCTCTGGAACAGATCATGGCCCTCTCCAGGGAGACCAACCAGTACATCCAGACCGTGCAGCCCTGGGCGCTCCACAAGGAGGGCGACTCCGAGCGACTGGCCGAGACGCTCTACTGTGCCCTGGAGGCGATCCGGTTCGTCGCCGTCCTCCTCTCTCCCTTCGTCCCCGACGCCAGCGGTCGCATCCTGGACGGGCTCCTGGGCGACACCGACGGGGGCCGGGACCTGGTCTCCCTGAAGACCTGGGGCGGCCTGCCAGTGGGGCATACGACGAAGAAGCCCGACGTGCTCTTCGACAAGCTCGAGGCTCCCCCGGAGCCCGCCGAGGAGGCTCCGAAGGCCGAGAAGCCCAAGAAAGAGAAGAAAGCGAAGAACGAGAAGAAAGAAAAGAAAAAGCAAGCCTCGCAGGTGACCTTCGATCAGGTCATGAGCGTCGAGCTCACGGTCGCCCAAATCCTCACGGCCGAGGCCGTCGAGGGCGCCGACCGCCTCCTGAAGCTCACCGCCGACGTCGGCGAAGACGCTCCTCGGACCGTCGTCGCCGGCATCGCCAAGAGCTTCTCCCCCGAAGAGCTCGTGGGCCTGCGGGTGGCCATGGTCACCAACCTCAAGCCGGCGAAGCTCTTCGGTATCGAGAGCCAGGCGATGATCCTGGCGGCCAAGAAGCCCGACGGCACCATGGCACTCTCTCGGTTCGGCGAAGACGTCCCCGTGGGTACTCGGATTTCGTAGCGCGGAATCAAACCGCCAGCCCCGCCGTTTCAGGCCGGAGCAGTCCCCCGGAGGAAGTAGCGGTGCAGATACTCACAGATATCCCGAACTCCCAGGCCCGACGCCTGGAGCTGGAAGCCCGGCTGGAGCGGCTCGACCGCCCCGACCGAGTCCAGATGCTCTGTCTGGCCCTGGACGACCCCTTCCCGATCATCCGCCACGACGTCGCCGAGGCTCTCCAGCGAGAGCTCGACGACTCCCTGGCCCGATGGCTGGAGGCGATCGCGAAGGGCGACCGCCCGGACCCGGCCCTCTCCGATGCCTACGGGGTGCCGGAAGATCTGGTGCCTGTCGGCTCCGACCGAGCCCGCATCGCCGCCTGCGTCGCCCTGGAGAGCTCTCCGACCCCGGACCGCACCGTGGGGGTCATGGTCGATCTCATGAGCTCCCCCAACAGCGACCTGCGGTACCACGCCCTGATCGCCATGCATCGCATCGGCGGGGACTCCCCCCGGCTTCGGTCCGTGGTCCAGGAGACCCTCTCCGAAGAGGCCGACCCCGAGACCGTGGTCGTCGCCTCCCAGATCGTCATCCGCTATGAGTGGGCAGAGCTCCTCCCCGATCTCCTGGCGACCAGGCGTCGCCTCCGCGGCGAGGATCGACATCAGATCCACTTCTCCATCGGCGAGCTCATCGGGGTGACCGACCTGACCCCGGAGGCCATCCCCGACGAAGAGCGGTCCGAGATCGTAGAAGAGTGCATTCGGGCCCTTCGAGACGAGCGCCTCACCGCCGCCGCCGCTCGGACCCTGACCCACCTGCAGGCCCAGGACGCCGTCCCCTACCTGGAGAAAGTGCTCAACCGATGGTTCGGCCACCCCATCCTGAAGGTCGACGCCGCCGCCGCCCTCCTGGATCTCGGCCATCCCTCGGGAGAACACTACCTGATGAAGGCCCTGGGCCACCGACGAAAAGACGCCCGGGGCTATGCCCTGCGGATCGTCGGCAAACGCCGGCTCCAGCGGTTCTTACCCCATCTCGTGGATGTAGCCTCCAGCGGCGACTACCACGCCGACACCGCCACCCTGGCCCTGGCCGACTTCGGTGGCCCCGACGCGCTCCAGGCCCTGGCCCGTCTGGCCGAGACCCATCCCGACGCCGAGATCCGTCGCCTGGCCACCGAGGGGCTCCACCCCACGCCGGACCCGGACTCCTTCGACGCCAGCCTCTCCTGAGGCCCCAGATAGGTTCCGCCAGCGGCAGATCCGATCGGTATTACTGCTCGGCTCCCACCATGTTCAGACCGCCCGGATACCCGTAGGACACGGCGTTATCCAGGCCATAGGCCGACACCCCGAAGGGCTCTTCGTTGGCGGACTCCAGGAAGTGGGCGCCGGGCTGCACCGAGAAGGAGCCCACCTCCCACTCCCCGCTCCCCACGGGGACGAATGCGCTATCGGCCAGGACCTCGTCGTCCATGGTGATCTCCACGCCCGGTGGGCGAATTACCGTGATGTAATCCGCTGTGTATCCCTCGGGGGTGAGCACCAGGTAGTCGTCCCTGAAACGCTCCAGCGGAATGGAGAGCACGAAGGCCGGATCGCCGATAAACTCGTTGGTCTGGCCCTGCCCGGCCAAAAACTGGCCCACCGAGATCTTGCCCGTCCCTTCGACCTCGAAGTTCTCGTCGCTGAAGAAGGTCACGAACTCACCGGCGTTCAGGGTGACCCCATTGGCCCCGGGCTGCGGCGGGTTCGTCGTGATCGTCACGTTGTCCTCGCCGGCCAAAATCCGCCAGTGGTCCTTCGTGTTCGTCCGCCCCGGACTGAAGGCGGCGATGTACTTCTGGCCCCAGCTCTCCAGCGGCAGGAGCTGCTGCTCTACGTGGTCGGCGCAGCAGCTATCCCGGTCGCTGTCATAGGAGACCACCGCCTGCTGATGTCCGGCGAAGACCACGATGGGCTGATCCGAGATGATATGAGTCCCCGTCAGATCGTTGGCTCCGCTCAGCGACCCCGAGTTGGCGTGGAGGTTGACCACGTCGCCGTACTGAAGCTCAAAGGATCGGGCGATTCCGGGTGGGAACTCGGCGATCCCCTCGCCGCCCTCGATATGGGCCGTGGAGTTCACGACCACGTTGGTCGTCCCCTGCTCGGCGGCGATGATCGTGACGTAGGCCTTCTGGGACTCGATCCCCTCAAACGGTCCAAACCCAATCAGGACCTGGGTCGGCCAGTTCATCACGTAGTACTCGGTGCCCAGGGCGCTCACGGGCAAGAGGAGCGAGGCGTCATTGCTGTAGATCGCCTCATTGTTCAAGGGATTGAACTGGTGGGCCGTCACCGGCAGGGAGCTCCGCACGAAGATCCCCGTCCGGAAGATCCCCGTGGAGTCCATGGTCACCTGGGGCATGGTGAACGCCCGAGACGACCGCGGCGGCACCACGGGATCACTCACGTCCACCTGAACGGCCCCGTCGAAGGTCTGGAAGAGAATCGTCGCCGGATCGTCGTTCGGATTGCTGATCACGATCGCGTGGGGCGTCTCACTCGCCGACGAACCACCGGGGAACCCGATGGGGAGATCGTCCTCGTCGTACTGGTCGAGATAGATCGTCCAGTACTCGCACCCGAAGTAACTGGACACCATCTTCACGCCGAGCTCACAGGACTCGGTGCAGGCCCCCTCGGAGCACAGGCCGTCTCCCTCGCACTGGTATTCATCGGTGTACCCCGTTCCGTCCAGGTTGCACCGATGGACCGTGTTCTCGTCCTTGCACACCGACACCCCGGGGGTGCAGACCTGCTCGATGCAGGCCCCTTGAAAACAGTTCGGCTCCCCGCTCGGGCAGGCCTCCGCCACAGCCCCATCACCGGTCTCGGTGCAGACCAGGAGCGCGCCGTCGTTGGCGCACCCCAACACCTCGCCAGGGGTACACTCCACGACGTCATAGAACCCGGCGTCCGGGGTGGTCTGGTTGGTCTGGTTGGTCTGATTGTCGGCGCCGTTGGGACGGATCTGGTTGTGGTTGGCCTCTCCTTCCACGTCGTCGGAGCAGCCAAGCGCCAGGGTCAGCGCGAAGGTCAGGAGGCACAGGGGGGCAAGTCGTTTCATCGTCGTTCCTCGTCGGGCGAACCGCCAGAAGGTGTCATCATTGGCGCGGACAGTAGCACGCCGCCCTCCGGAATTCCAAGGGTGCCTCAGAACCGTCGCTTCAACGACCGGGCCCCCAACTTCAAGCTCACCGGGATCAACCCCAGGCAGAGCACCAGCCCCCCGCCGGCAGAGAGCATCCCGAAGAACGAGATATATCCACCCCGGAAGAAGCCCATCAACTCTCGGGCCAGGGTGAACCACAGGGCGATGAACACCAGGGTGAGCAAGATCGTCACGATCATGAACACCACCGCCCCGAAGCTCGACGCGATCCGGGCGGCGTTGGGGTTATGAAACTGCGGGTACATCGCCCCCATCCCCACGGCCATCCCGGCCCCGAAGAAGGAGAGCAACAGGACCTGAGCACTCATGATCGCCGCGGTCCACACCGAGATCCCCACCAGGAGGTTCGACGACCAGATCAAAAGCTGCCCCACGATCACGATCGGCAAGATCCCGCCCAAGAGCTTCCCTACCAAGAACCGCTCCATCGATACCGGCGCCTGCAGGATCAGCCAGAAGGATCGCCCCTCCAGGCTCACCGCCGGGAAGAGAAACCTCCCGCAGAGGGTCACCACCACGAACGCGCAGGCCGCCAGGTTAAAGAAGGACAGCCCGGCGTCGCCGATCAGGGCCTCCTCGGCGGCGATCTCGAAATACTTAAAGTTCACCAGGTAGATCACGATGATCGCCATTACGATCAAGAGCTGCGACCACTGGCTGGCGTCCCGGGTGAACACAGCCTGGTCCTTCTGGACCAATTGCCGAAGCGCCGACTCCTTGCCCTTCTTCTTTCTAAGACCCTCGATCTGTTCCTCCAGATCCCCACCAAGGGTGGCCGCTCGTTGGAGGAACCAATCCCGCACCCGATTCAGGGCTCCCCCCTGGTTTCGCCCCTCCTGGGTGTTGGAGTACCCCCGAAAATACAGGGGCCGATGCAGCCAGGTCGCCAGGAAGTAGAGGGCCACGGCGGTGGTGAAGAGCAGCGCCGCCGACCAGGCCGCCGGCGTCTGCAGGTCGAAGAGGTGGGGCGTCAGGATGTTCACCACCCAGTCGTTGGGCAGATACGCCGTAGACGGCACGCTCAACAACTGCATGATCTCCCCGATGGAGTCGAAGGAGTCGGGGTTCAGCAGCCGCTCCGGCTCAAAGGACCGGATGATCACGAAGAGGGAGGCGAAGACCACCACCCCGAAGAAGAGCGCCGCGTCTCGGGTCCGGTTGGCGGCGATGATATTCGTCGCAAAGAGCGCCACGATCGACGCCAAAGCCGCCGGGATGGTCACAAAGGGCACCAACACCACCAGGAGCGTGGCGTAGTACTCCCAGGACGCCCCCAGGTTCACCCCCACAGACACGAAGAGGGGCATCCCGAAGAGGATCACGATCCACGACGACTGCACCAGGGCTTCCACGAACCGCGACGTAAAGAGCGTGTCCTGAGGAATCGGTTGCCCCATCAAGAACTCCAGATCGTCGGCCAGATAAAACGAGCTGAACGCCGTCACCACGTTGGAGAAGAGGAGCATCGCGAAGAACACCAACACCGTGATCGCCAGGAGCCGATGCACCAGAAGCTGCCCCACGGGCTGGATGTCCAGGGCGGCCACCACGATGTAGTCCGCCGCTCCGTAGAGCATCACCACGAAGAGGACGCTCATGATCGTGAACACCGGGGCCCGCATCCGATCCTCCTTGGACCGGAGCATCCCCTTCAGGGCCCGAAGTTTGATCAGCAAGAGCTCCCGTAACACTAGGCGCTCCCCCCGTCGGTGCCGGTCCCTCCCGTGGCCAGCCCGAACCGCTCGGCGACCTTCTCGTCGCGCTCCTCCTGGGACTCCTCGGTGATCCGCAGGAAGACCTGCTCCAGGTTCCCGTCGGTCTGCCCCGACTCCAGCCGGAGCTCCCCGAGAGATCCCCGGGCCACGATCCGACCGTGGTTGATGATCACGATCTGGTCACAGACCTCCTCGGCCACCTCCAGGGTGTGGGTGGACAAGAGGATCGACATCTCCTGCTCCTCCACGAGGCGCCGAAAGAGGGTCTTCACCAGGTGATGGCCCTTCGGGTCGAGGCCCACCATGGGCTCGTCGATCACCAGGAGCCGAGGATTCGGCAAGAGGGCTCCGGCGAAGACCAGCCGCTGTTTCATCCCGTGGGAGAAGCTCTCGATCAGGCTGCTGCTCCACTCCCGGAGACCAAAGAGCCCCAGAAGCTCGTCGACCCGATCGGCGATCTCCGCCCGGGACATCCCGTAGAGCCCTCCCACAAACCGCAGGTACTCAAAGGCCGTCAGCTTGTCGTAGACGTAGGGCCGATCCGGAATAAACCCGGTCACCGTCTTCGCCTCCACGGTCTGGGTTCGCAGGTCGTAGCCGGCGATGTTGACCTCCCCGGCGGTGGGTAAGATCAGCCCCGTGATCATCCGCAGAGTCGTGGTCTTCCCCGCCCCGTTGGGCCCCAACACCCCGAAGACCTGCCCTACGGGCACCTCCAGGTCGATGTGATCCACGGCGGTGAAGTCCCCGTACATCTTGTGTAACCCCTTTACGACTACCAGGGTTTCTCGATCCCTCATGGTTCTCCGTCGGCGGTAGATTCTTCGTAAAACTCAGCCCCCGCAGCGAGGGTGCTCAAGTCCTCCATGGCCAGCTCGGAGGCCAAGAAGAGTTGCAGGTGAGAGGCGCCCACTCGCCCGCCCGGGGAGAGGGGGTCCACCTCCAGGAGCAGGTCCGCGTCGTCATAGACGGCGACCCACACCCGGGGCTCCACGTCGCCCAGGGAGGGCGACGGGGCGAAGACGCCGTGAACCAGATGGGGCGCCCGTCCGGTGGCGGCCAGGCCATCAGCGACCACCACCGCGCAGGCCGCCCCTTCGCAGTCCGTCTCGGCGACGGCCGCGGCGATCCCTTCTCGGTCCAGCCCCCACCCCGGATCCTCCTCGCCCCCCTCGTAGTCCGACGGGGATGGAGCGAGCCCGCTGTGCCAGAGCGGGTTGTCCGACCCGGCCAGGATCTCCGTGAACCCCGCCATCTGGGTCACCACCCGTTGCCGAGGACTCTCCAATTGCAGCCGCCGCACCTCCGGCAAGGACGTCAGCGCAAAGGTCCTGCCTGGCTCCCGCTCCTCGCCGTCGTCGAAGAGCTCCTCCGAGATCCCTTCCAGGGCCTGCAGGCGATCGGTCTGGCCGCTCCCCAGCCGGGCCACCATCCCCAGTAGGAACGACGCATCCAGGGCCTCGATAAACGCCGGCACCTCCTCCTCCCGGGCCCCGTAGGCCTCCACGGCCTCCCGATAGGCTTGCTCCCCGAGGAACTCCGGCAGGCGAGCGATGCGGAAGTCAAAGGGCATTACGTGCACCAGCGGCGTCCCATCGGCCTCGGTCAAAAAGGCGGCGTCGATATTTCCATAGCTCTGGCGAAACCGATGGGCCTCGAAGTCTTCGCCGTAATGACGATACTCCTCGGTCCCTTCATAGGTCAGCGTCAGGGACGTCGGGGTCAGCGTCAGAGGATCGAAGAACTCCTGGGAGAGGGTCGCCCCGGGGCGCAGATCCTCGCTGGCCAGCATCTGAGGGATCGCCAGACTCACCAGCCTCGGCGACTCCACCAGGGGCACGGAGAACCGCTCCGACGCCCCGTCGAAGGTGATCGTCACGTCGAAGAAGTGCTCCTCACCGTCCCGACGGTACCGACCGTCGAGGCGGGCTGTCTTGCCGAAGGCCTCGATGGACCCGATCGCCGTCCGCAGCCGGGCTTCTTCGTCGAGGTTCGTCCGGGACTCGAACCGAAACGAATAGGTGTCCTGCAGGAGATGAAGGGTGACGATCCCCTGGGTCTCAAAGAGCCACCCATCGATCAGCCGGGTCCGGTCCTCCCGAATCACGCCCACGTCTTCTCCGGCGTGGACCACCCCCATCCACATCGTGGCCTCCCGAAGCGAGAGTTCGCCGGCGGCGATCATAAATTCCTGGGGCCCCTGCCGATGCTGGTCGAAGAGGAACGCCCCGATCACCCCCACCCAACAGGCCACCGCCAGAATTCCGATGATGTCAAAGGGTCGCACCCGGCTTCCTCGCAACAGAGTTACGTTCTTGCCGATTCTAGGCCATGGCCCCGGGGTTCGCCAGCATGAACGGGTTGCAGATCCCTAGAGGGCCATGCATCATAAAGAAGTCACCCCTTCCGCCATGGAGCGGCCGTCGATGAGCGACGACAAAAAGACCCAGTTTCACTTCGATTTCGGGGGCATCACCATCGAGGTCAGCGGCGAAAAATCTTTCGTCCAGGAGCTCTACCGGAGCGTCATGGGAGACGTGGAGATCGCCCGGAAGGCCGCCGGCCGCGAGATCACCGAGCCCCCCTCGTCCGGGGAGTTCCCGATCGAGCGGACCCCGAGCAAGAACCTCAAGGCTCCCGAGGCCGTGTGGGTCCACCGGGCCAGCGACATGATGCGCAAGATCTACATGGTGAACATCAACGACGTCCGCAAGACGCCCCTGGGAGACATCCTGGACGTCGGGGCGCTCTCCACCATATACGTCGAAAAAGGGGTCTTCGACCGGTTCTTCCCCGATCTGGAGAACAACCAGACCCTGTGGGCTGAGTTCACCCAGGCGGGCCGCCAGAAGATCGCCGAGGTCACCGAGCCCATGCGCAAGAGCGCTCAGGGGCGCCAGCCGTAGAACTCACCAGCCGTAGAACTCGCAGGCGTTCTGGTAGGTCTGCTCCGCGAAGTCCTCCAGGGACTCTCCACGGGCCTCGGCGATCGCCGCCGCCGTATGGGCCACATAGGCCGGCTCGTTGGTCTTTCCCCGCCGAGGAACGGGTGCCAGAAAGGGCGCGTCCGTCTCGACCATGATCCGATCCGCCGGGGTATCCCGGGCGATCGCCAAAAGATCGGCCCCATTCTTAAACGTCACGATGCCCGTAAAAGAGATGTGGAACCCGAGCTCCAGGGCGGCCTCGGCCATCTCCCGACTCCCCGTAAAGCAGTGGAGCACCCCCCGCCGCACCCCGGACTCCCGGAGTAACTCCAGCGTGTCCTCCTCGGCATCCCGGCTGTGGATCACCACGGGCTTGTCCACGGCTTCGGAGAGCTGTAGGAACTGGCGAAACACGGCCTTCTGCACCTCTCGCGGCGCCTTGTCGTAGTAGTAGTCCAGACCGATCTCCCCGATGGCCAGCACCTCTTCGAGCTCGGCGAACTCCCCGGCGATGGTCTGATAGACCTCATCATCACACATCGCCGCGTCGTGGGGATGGATCCCGGCGGTGCACCCCACGTGGTCGTGGGCCCGGGCGAGCTCCAGGGCACGATAGTTACTCTCCAGCCCGTCGCTGGCCCCGATGGTTACGATCCGCTCCACCCCGGCCTCCCGAGCCCGGGCGAACACCCCGTCGAGGTCGTCGCGGAGCTTGGGAAAGTCCAGGTGGGCGTGGGTGTCGAAGAGTCGGGGGGTCATGATGTCCTCGGGGAAAGCGTGATGGGCGACGAAAAGGAATGCCCCTCGGGATACCAGTGGTTATACTTAAAGGGAACACTCCCGATGATCGAGGTACCTATGTGGCGCGCGCTCTCTTCGCTCTTCGCCCTACTACTCACCGCCAGCCTTCTCTTCCCGGTGGTCGCTGCCGCTCAGGACGACGGCGGATTTCAATGCATCACCTGCGATGAAGCCTGCGCCCGCGAGCACGGGCTGGAGCCTGGGGAGCGCCTTTGCACCGGCCCCGAGGGCGTGCAGGGGACCTTCTCCGACGACGAGACCTTCCGACAGGAGCCCGCCACCGGTCCGGCCGCAACGAACTCCAACGACGCCCCGGAGCCGGCCGGCCCCCCGTCGTTTCTCCTGGGCCTGGTCCAGTGGACCTTCACCCCCATCGTAGACGTGATCGGTGTCGACGGCGCCGTCGCCCCCCAGGACGTAAAGAACACCGTGGAGGCCGACCTGGAGGCCATCTTTCACTGCTTCCACCCGGGCCTGCGCTACCCCGGCGGCGGCTCCATCGACGTCGACGTCCACCTCTCCTACAACGGGGTCCCTGTCGCCGTGAACGGCTCCACCGACGGGATCCTCCCCGGTCAGGCCCGATGCATCCTTCGCCGGGCCTGGAACTACGAGTTCCCCCGGATCGCCGAGCGCGGCGACCAGCCCAGCCACCTTCGGTACAGCATCACCTTCGAACCCAACCGTCGGGGCGTCCCCGACACCGACCCCCGGCGACCCCAGCTCCTCTTGGAGCGGGTCGCCGTCGCCGACGCCGCCCTCCAGCCCGAGATCGCCGCCGCCCTCTACGGACACCTCTCATCGGCCGAGCGCTGCGCCGCCATCGGCCTGGAAGATCTCCCCTCGGATCTCTTGGTCATCGAAGTCGCCATGCGATGGCGCCAGGGCGACGGCGCCCTCTTCCCCGCCGACGTGGACATCACGGCGGTCAACAAGACGGGCACCCAGATGCCCTCCGTGGACTTTCTCCAATGCCTGGAGACCACCCTCTCCGTCTGGGACCTCCCGGAGCTCGACGGCGACCACCCCCGCCACGAGGCCGCGTTCTTCCTCACGATCCGCCCCGCCGGATGGTACGGCTCCTAACCCAGAAAGCTCAGGACCTGCTCCTGAAAGAGCTCCGGCTCTTCGATGGGAATCGTGTGACCACACTTGGGGATCAACGCGTGCTCCCCACCGCAGATCCTGGCGAGTTCACGAGCCCCCTCGGGGGTCACCAGCGGATCGGAGTCGGCGGAGAGCACCAGGGTCGGCGCCTTGATCTTCCCAGCGATCTCCGAGAGCGGAGGAAACTCCGCCAACCCTTGTAGCAGCAGAGCCACCCCTTCTTCGGAGTTCCGATCCACCGACGCCCGAATGATGTTCTTCAGGAGCCGCTCGTTTTGCTCCAAGAAGTGGGGCCCAACGATGGATGTGATCGCCGCCCACGAGAGGGCCTCCAGACCGCCGAGTTCCAAGATCTCCTGCCAGGATCGGATGATCGTCCGGGCCATCGCCGTCGGCTCCGCCGTGGCGCTACACACCACCAGGCGCCGAATCCGCTCGGGGTACTCCTCGGCGAACCCCAGCGCGATCCGGGCCCCGTGGCTGAAGCCCACCAGATCGGCCTCCTCCACGTCGAGGTGATCCAGGAGCGCCAAGAGGTCGGCGGTATGCTCTGACAACGTGGGGACTGACCGCGGCGGATCCGACGCCCCCTGCCCCCGAGCGTCGTAGGTGATCACCGGTCGATCCTCCCGAAAGACCTTCACCTGGCTCGCCCAATGGCGCGTGGTCTGGGTCATCCCGTTGAGGAACACCACAGCAGTTCTGTGGTGCTTAAAGCCGGCCTGTTTGTAGTGAAGGGTCGCCCCGTCGGGCAGCGCAAAGGTGGGCATCGGTGGAGATCCTGAGGTGTGTTGAATCCCCCCATCAGAGGCCGCGAGGGTACACAAGATCGCCCTGCTCTTTCAACCGTCCGGTGAGTTCGGGGTGTGATCGGTCTCCGTCGGTAGGGACGTCGCCACTCCGCAGCGGGCCTTGGCCCGCGAGGACCTTCGGGCCGCTGTTTCAGGCCCGACTCGCCCAGCCTCGTGGCCTTGGCCCGAGGAGAGGTGCCAGTTTCGCCTCCTGGGGTCGCTGGTGGACGAACCGCCGAGGAGGACCGGTCTGCGTAACGGAGATAGAGGGCGGCGCGGAACCTCCCCTCGGGCCAAGGCCACGAGGCTGGGCGAGTCGGGCTACGCCCGAAGGTCCTCGCGGGCCAAGGCCCGCTGCGGGCTGCGGGCCATCCGATCTACCTACGTGGATCACACACGCCCCTCCGCACACCTCCAACGTCCGCGAGGACTAAAACCCGGCCCCGAAGATCAAATAAAACTCCGACAACCCCTCCTCGGGATCCAACCCTCGGGCGAACCCCAGCCGCAGGCTGTTGCTCGCGTAATACCCCAGGATCGCGTCGAGCTGCATCTCTCCCCCCACCCCGGTGCGAAACCGGGCGTCCGGCAAAAACCCGTCGTAGGCCGTCCCCGTGTCCAAGAAGAGCGAGCCCTTCAGCCCCCGGACAAAGAGCGGCACCGTCGAAAACCCCTGATCAAAGTCGAAGATCGGGAATCGATACTCCATCTTCCACACCTGATACTGGCCCCCCTGCATCAGCCCCGCCGGGTACCCCCGCAGGGGGAACCCCCGCCGCGAATCCTGAAAGATCACGCTCGTCAGCACGTCCTGCGGGGTCAGCCCCCCGATGGTGTACCGCCGCTGGGCCCTGTCGGCGCTCCGCATGATCGCTCCCCGCACCCTCAAGGCGAACACGTGGCGGTCCAGGACGGGGTTGGGGTGGTAGAAGTCAGCGTTGTACGACAACGTGACGCTATTCTCCTGACTGCCCAGCGACGGGTGTTGCAGGCTCAACCCCGCCCCCACGGACACCCCCCGCTCCGTCGAGATCGACATGGGATACCGAAACAGATAGGCGTAGGTCGCCGCGAAAGAGACCTGGTTGAAGAACCCCATCGCCGGCTCGGTGGGCCGGATATCTCCGGGCTCATGCTCCGGCTCCGGCCGCTCCCGATAGTCCATATGCTCCACCTGAAAGGAGCCGCTCAGGCTCACCCGGTGGGAGAGGTATCTCAACGGATAGCTCAGGCCCACGCGGCCCAGCCACTGCCGCTCCACGTAGGGGATGAACCGACTCTCGGCGACGAACCGCTGGGTCCGGGGGATATCCTGGAACCGCCCCACCAGGTTCAGGCCGACGGGGGCGCCGTTGTACCGGTAGCTCAGCCCCAGGTTCCCCCGGGGATCCGAGAAATAGGGTCCCGTCGTCACCCCTCCGCTGAGGGTGTAGTTGTGGTGTTCCACGGGATCATAGCCCGACACCGTCGCCGCTAGCCCGGAGCCGCCGCTGACGATCCCCGCCTCGGGGAGCAAGGTCATCGGCATAAGCCAGGGCCACGGGCGGTAGGGCTGGGGAGAGTCCAACCCTTCCGGACGGGGCTCCGGATAGGCGATCAACGGCCTGGTCCGCTCCGCCGGCCGCCGATCACTGTGGAGGAACCGCCGGGGATGCCGAAACCGGGCGATCTCAAACCCCTGGTACGTGTACGTATGCACGTAGATCCAACGCCCGTCGGCGCTGACCACCGGCGAAAACACCCCGTTGAGCACATTGCTCACCTGCCAGATCTGCCCGGACTCGATATCCATCGCGTGGACGTTGAAGATCCCGTCTACGTCGGCTGTGAAGTAGAGCATCCCGTCGGGCCCGAAGCTCGGATCCATGTCGTGAGCCGGGCTATCCGTGAGCTGCCGGATCTCCCCGGACTCGATCTCCACCAGAAAGAGATCCCGCTGCCGACGGTCCAGCCGCCACCAGCTGAACACCACGGACTCCCCATCGGGGGTAAACACGGGGCGAGAGATCTGTTGCCAGTGGGCGTCCTCCTCGTGGGGGTAGTCGTCGCGGCCCAGGAGCACCCTCTCGTCTTCGAACTCCTCGAAGCTCCGCAGCACGAGCTCCATCGACCCCGCCCGGTTCCGCACATGCACGAGCCGCTCCCCGGCGGGATCCACCGCCGGCTCCCGAGCCCTGTCTCCCCGCGTGAGCTGCTCAAACTCTCCTGTCGAAGGCCGGTAGGAGAAGAGATCCTGATAGTTGTACACGTTCCGCGTGATATTGCTCCGCGAGAAATAGAAGGTCTCCCCCTCGGGGCACCAGGCGCTCGGACCGGCCGCCGCCTGGCCGTCATACACCCGGTGCGTCCTGTCTCCTGACGCGGTCACGGTCTCGAAATAGGGGTGACTCGTCAGATCGCTCCTGTGGAAGGTCACTCCTCGACCGGGATGAGCCACGGGATATCGGCTGCGGCCTCCCCCATCGGTGAGCATCTCCAGCGGCGTCCGGCCCATGGCCTCCACCACCACTTGTCGAGCCGTGGCCTCCCCAAGGGCCTCGGCGGTGAACCCCTCCCAGTGCTCGTCCAGGGTGTGCCCCGTCAACTCCCGGGTGATCCCCTGCAAAGCAAAGGGGATCAGGCGCTCGCCATACCGATGATTGAAGTCCCGGATGTAGTTCTCCCCGTTCTGGCGGACCAGATAGTCCATGAAGAACGCCCCGTAGAGATAAGCCCCGCTCCCCGACGGCCAGTGGATCGGCACCCCCGTGGACTGTCCCAGCGTAAAGAGCGAGTCCTCCAGGGCCGCCGTCCGCAGCCACATCCGAAACAGGGGGCTCTGCACCCGGCCCGAACCGGTGCGGTAGCTCTCCAGGTAGACGGCGATGCCCTCGATGTACCACCGGGGCAACACCGCGTTGGGGTGGTACTGCTTGCCCACCACCCGATTCAGCCACCGCCCCCACCCCAGGTTGGTGTCCAGGTGCAAGATGTGGACGTACTCGTGGTACATCAACACCCGCAGCCAATCGTCGAAATACCCCAGGACGCTGTCGGCCTGGGGGGGCATCCCGTAGATGGTGATGAAGTTGCGCCCGAACACCCGGGCGAACCCGTTGGCCGTGTCCAGCTTGTCCGTCACCAGCACATGGGTCCGGGCCGCCGGCACCCAGTCCAAGAGGGGCGCCAGGATCTCGTGGGACTCCTCGGCCGCGATCGCCGTGCGCCGAGCCAGCCCCTCCAGGCCGTCGTAGTAATGGACGTAGAAGTGATCCGTGGTGATCGTGTGATAGTTCAGCGCCGGGTCGTCCAGGGCGGCGGCCGTCTGGGGGACGGCGCCGACGATCACGACAAGCATCAGCCCCAGGAGGGCGCTAAGAAAAGTGAGGCCCGAGGGGCGAAGAGGCGCGCGCTTCATAGCTATCAGTGGTAGCACCAGATTTGACACCCCTCAACCAACATGTAGAAAGAGAGGCCCGACAACCCCTTCCTCGGCTCGCCATGCGCGTTCGACCCATCCGCCTCATCGCGACCCTCGCTCTCCTCTTGATCCCCATGTGGGTCCTCGCCGAAGGCCGCTCTGCAGCCCCACCTGAGGAGCTGCCGGCCACGCCTTCCGAGGCCCTGCCCGCCGCCCAGGCGACGTCCACAGGCTCCCCGGAGGCCACTCCGGAGAGGGTCTGGACCATCGCCGTGATCGCCGACCTCAACGACTCCTACGGCTCCACCACCCACAACCAGCACGTCCACGCCGCCGCTCGCTGGATCGGCGAAGCCCTCAAGCCCGATCTGGTCGTCTCCGCCGGGGATATGGTCGCCGGCCAGCGTCACGGCCTCGACTATGAAGCTATGTGGGCGGGCTTCCACCACGCCATGACCGATCCCCTCACCCGGGCCGGCGTGCCCCTGGCCGTCACCCCGGGAAACCACGACGCCTCGGGCTCCCCGGCCTTCTGGGAAGAACGGGCCCACTTCGCCCGGGAGTGGATCCGCCGCCGCCCCAACCTGACCTTCGTGGACGACAGCTTCTACCCCTTCTACTACGCCTTTGAGATCGGCCCGGCCCTCTTCATCTCCCTGGACGCCACCACCGTGGGCCCCCTCGACGAGGCCCAACGGCAGTGGGTCCGCCGAACCCTGGAGGCCAACGCCCACAAGGACGTGCAGTTCTTCCTCGGCCACCTGCCCCTCTTCCCCGTCGCCCACGGGCGCCAGCACGAGACCCTGGGAGACCTGGAGCTCGAGGCCCTCTTCGAGGAGTTCGACGTCGACATGATGATCGCCGGTCACCACCACGCCTACTACCCGGGCCGCCGCGGCGACGTCCTCCACCTCCACGCTGCCTGCCTGGGCTCGGGCCCCCGGATCCTCCTGGAGGGAGAAGAGGTCCGCAGCCCCCGCAACGTCGCCGTGATCCGCTTTGACTCCACGGGCATCCTCGACGTCCAGGGCTACCTCTCCCCGGACTTCACCGAGACCGTCGACCTCGAGACCCTCCCTCCCCATATCGGCGACGGCGACGAGCGCATCTGGCGCATGGACGTCGAGGCCTACTAGGTCAGCCGCCGGGCCAGCGCCACCGCCGGATGAACCGCTTCTCGCTGTACCCCGTGAGCGATCTGATCCCGGCAGGACGTCCCTGGCGCCACGACCACCACCTCCTCGTCGGTCTGCCGCAGCCGCGGAAAGAGCACCAGCTCTCCGATCTCCATAGAGACCTCGTAGTGGGCGGCCTCGTATCCAAAGGAGCCGGCCATCCCACAACACCCCGTCGGCAATGTCTCTACCTCATAACCGGCCCACCGCAGCACCTCCTCGGTGGGCCCGGTCCCCACCAGGGCTTTCTGATGGCAATGCCCGTGAAGAACGACCTTGCCCCCTGATCCCCCCCCCTTAAAGAGCCCCTCGCCGAGCTCCCTCTCCACCAGGAACTCCTCCAGCAGAAAGCTGCGTTCCCCGAGCCGCGCCGCGGTCTCGGCCAACTCCCCGTCGAAGAGATCCAGGTACTCGTCCCGAAAGGTCAACAGCGAACTCGGCTCCAGGCCCACCACGGCCCGACCGGAGTGGTCTGAGAGCAGCCCCTGCAGTCGCCGCAGGTTCGCCTCCGCCAGCGCCCGCCCCTGCCGAAGCATCCCCTTGGAGAAGAAGGTTCGACCGTCGTCCTCGATCGGCAGCCGCTCCACGACAAACCCCGCCGCCTCCAGGACCTGCACCGCCGCAATCCCCACCTCGGGCTCCATGGTGTCCGTGAAGGGATCTACATAGAGCCACACCGACTCGCCATCGCCGTCCTCCTCTTCCGGTGGTGGATTCTCCTTGCGATACGCGCGCAACAGCGCATCAAACCCCTTCGGCGCCAGCCGGGGCATCTCCCGCTCCGGGGCCACCCCGAAGAGTTTGTTCACCACCCACCGGCTCACCACAAAGCTCATCATGAAGTTCGAAAGCCAGGGCCAGATCATCCCCAGCCGAGAGAACTTCCCGTAGCTCCCGAAGAACCAGGCCGACCAATTCAGGCCGTGCCGATCGTAGTACTGCTGGTTGAACTCCCCCTTGAGCCGCGCCATGTCCACGTTGGCCGGGCACTCCCGCTTGCAGGCTTTACAGGACAGGCAAAGATCGAGGGCTTCCTTCAACTCGACGCTCGAGAACGCATCGAAGGGCTCCTCCCCCGTCAAGAGCGTCCGAAACACGTTGGCTCGGCCCCGGGTGGTGTCTCGCTCGTCCTTGGTGGCCATGTAGCTCGGGCACATCGTCCCACCGGCAGCCGCCGACTTGCGGCACACCCCGGCCCCGTTGCACAGCTCCGTGGCTCGCAAGAGCCCTCCTTCGTTCTTCCATCGATAGAAGGTCTCGATCTCGGGCTCCGCCGCACCGGGCTCAAACCGGAACCCCTCGTCGATGGGCAGGGGATCGACGATCTTGCCGGGGTTGAAGATTCCCTTCGGGTCAAACGCCGTCTTCACCTCTCGATGAAGCTCCATGATCTCCTCCCCGTAGAACCGCTCCAGGAGCGGCGACCGCACTCGTCCATCGCCGTGCTCCCCGCTCAACGCCCCCTGGTAGCGCTGCACCAAATCGGCGACCTCCTCGGCGATCCCCTTGAACCGGTCCACGTCCTCGGGATCCTTCAGGTTCAGCTCCGGCCGCAAGTGCAAGAGCCCCACGGAAGCATGGGCGTAGTAGACGCAGGCCGTGCCGTAGGCGTCCATGATCTCCGTAAAGTCTCGGATGTACTCGGGCAACACCTCCACGGCCACCGCCGTGTCCTCCACGACGGTCACGGGTTTGACGTCCCCCTCGATCCCCATCAAGAGCCCCAGCCCGGCCTTCCGCAGCTCCCACACGGCCTTGTCCTCCGGCGGACGAACCCGGGGAAAAGCGTAGCCCATCTTGGCCTCCTCCCACCGGGCCACCAGGCGGTCCGCGGTCTTTTCCAGCTCGGCTGTCGAGTCTCCATAGAACTCCACCACCAACACCGCCGCCGGATCCCCCTCCACCCAGAACCGGTTGCGAGCCTGCTCCAGGTTCTGCCGGGTCTGCTCCAGGACCCGCCGGTCGATGAGCTCCACCGCCGCCGGCTCGTGCTGCACGGCCTCCACGGTGGCCCTCAACGCCTCCTCCAGAGTGTTGAAGTGAGCGCAGACCAGGATCCGCTCCCCCGGCAGGTCCACCAGGTTGACCTTGATCTCCGTGACGATCCCCAGGGTCCCCTCGGTCCCGCAGAAGAACCGGGACAGGGCGAAGGGATCTCCTCCGTCGGTGTAGGGCGCCCGAAAGAGTAGATCGTCCAACGGATACCCCGTGTTTCGCCGCACCACATCGGCCCGGGGATAGCGCTCCCGGATGGCCTCCCCGTGGTCGCGCACCGCCCGGTCCAACGCCCGCAACCCCTCTCCCAACACGCCGGCCCCCTCCCGCCGGGCCGCCCACTCCTTTTGGGACCACGGCGAGAGGGTCTCGACGGAGCCGTCGCTCAACACGACCTCGAGCTCCAAAACGTGCTCTCGGGTCGTCCCGTAGTAGATGGAGTGACTCCCGCATGAGTTGTTCCCCACCATTCCCCCGATCATGCACCGGTTCGACGTCGAAGTGTCGGGCCCGAAGAAGAGCCCCAGAGGCGCCAGGTGGCGGTTGAGCTCGTCGAGGACCACCCCGGGCTGCACCCGGGCCCACCGCTCCTCGACGTTCACCTCCAGGATCTCCGCCATGTGGCGGCCCAGGTCCACCACCATCCCGGGCCCCACGCACTGCCCCGCCAGGCTCGTGCCCCCTCCCCTGGGGATCAACGAAAACCCCAGGTCCCCGGCGGCCTGCACCAGGGCCTGCACGTCCTCGGTGCTCCGCGGGAAGGCCACCCCCAGGGGCTCCTCCTGGTACACCGACGCGTCCTGGGCGTAGAGCTTTCGGTACAGCCCGTCCAGGCGCACCGCTCCGCTGATCTCCTGGTCCAGCTTCTGCAGGGAGTCCCGTTCCAACCGCGACCTCTCGTGTTCACGAAAAAAAGCGCCCACGCGGTCGAAACCATCGTGGGCGCTCAAGACTTCCAGTCGGCGTCGCCGATCAGACCGTGACGACCCAGACCATGATATGAGCGAACACGCCGCTGGCCAGCTTCACGGGCACTCGGTAGATGCCCAGTTCCGTTAGGCCGTTGCCCACGTCCACGAAGCGATGCTCCACCTCGAACCCTTCCTGGGCCAGGACGTCGGCGATCTCCCGAGCGCTCACGGATCCGTAGAGGGCGTCCTCTTCTGCGACCCGCTTGGGGATCGTGATGGCCAGGCCATCCAGGTCTCCCTGGATCCCGAGGGCCGCTTCTCGCTCCTGCTCCTTGCGGACCTCGATCTGCCGCTTGCGATGCTCGAGCTCGGCCTTCTTGTCGGGGCTGGCCGGCAACGCCAGGCCCTGAGGGATCAGGTAGTTGCGTCCGTAGCCGGGAGCCACGTCCACCACCTCGCCCATCTCCCCGAGTTTCGGCACGTCTTCGGTAAGAATGACTTCCATTGGGGACTCCTTATTCGTCGTCGTCGATGCCTTCAAAGGTGAACTCGCTATCCTCTTCCTCGTCGGGCGACCGCGACAGCCGCTCCTCGGGGATCAGATCGTCGTCGAGCTTCACGGAGAGATACTTCAGGACGTTGTCCTGCAGCTTCAGCTGTCGCTCCAGCTCGGTCACCGTCCCCGGGGGGACCAGGTATCGGTAGTACTGGTAGTGGCCGCGTTCAAACTTGCGCCCTTCAGTGTTGTCTTTGATCACATACGCCAGGCGCCGGGGGCCCCAGTCGTCAAACCGGAGGGTATGACCCCCTTCGTTGTCGATCACGGACTCTACCCGCTCCCGAATCGCCGCCATCTCCTCGTCGCCGATGTCGGGGCGCACGATGTAAATCGTCTCGTACTCGCGTTGTCTCTCTACAGGCATTGCAACCTCTCGGATGTAGCCCCGACGACTGCGGCCGGAGCGAGGTTTTTCAAAGTCTCTGCCAGCCCTCTCGAAACAGGCCCGGCGAACGGTCGCGTAGTCTTACTGCCATCGCCCGCGAAATGCAAGGTTCATCCCCATCACCGGTGAAATCGGTTCTGGGCCGCCGTCACCCCCTCGTCGAGGATCACCTCCACGGCGTCACACCCCCGGTGCACCAGATCGTCGATCGCGTCATACTCATGGGCCGCGAACCGCCCCAACACATGGGAGGTCACGTCCCCATGCTCGGGCCGCCCCACGCCGAGGCGTATCCGAACGAAGTCCTTCCCCATCCGGGCCGTGATGTCCCGCAGTCCGTTGTGGCCGCCGTGGCCTCCTCCCTCCTTGATCTTCAGCTGCCCCACCTCCAGATCGATATCGTCGTGAAAGACGATGATCTCCTCCAGAGGCGTGTCAAAGAAGCTCGCCGCTGGCTGCACGGACTGACCGGATCGATTCATGAAAGTCTGGGGCTCCAGGAGGGCCGCGTCGGTCTGACCTATCCGCCCGGTCCCGTACACCCCGCGAAACTTCGTCCGGCTCAGGTCCACGCCCCACCGATCCGCCAGGCACCGCAGGGCCTCAAACCCGATATTATGCCGGGTCTTCTCGTACTTTTTGCCCGGATTGCCCAATCCCACGATCAGCCGTCGGCTCACGTCGTCACCCTTCCCGAAGATCTCCAACACTCGCTGCCACATGCCCCGTACCTGCTCCGAAACGGGAAGACCGAAAGCACTTCGAGTGTGCTTTCGGTCTCCTCACTTGCAGACAACTTCGCGGCGCCCGAGAGATTACTCCGGAGACTCTTCGCCCTCGGTCTCCTCGGCGGCGCCCTCCTCCGGCTCTTCCACGGCCTCAGCGGCTGCACCGGGGAGCTTCTTCTTCCGCGGCATCTGGATCCGGATGATCGCGAAGTCCATCTTGAAGGAGGGCTCCACGTTCTCCGGGTAGTCTAGCTCGCTGGCCATGATCGCACCGTCCGGGGTCAGCTCCGTGACGTCCACGGAGATCACCTCCGGAATGTTGTCGGGCGTGCAGGACACCGGCACCACGGGCTGAATGAACCGCAGCCGGCCACCCATGGCCACGCCTTTGGCCTTCCCGCGGGTTGTCACCGGGACACTGACCACCAGGGGCTCCTCCATGGACACGGCGATCAAATCCACGTGGGTCAAGACCCGCCGCACAGGATGGAACTGGTAGTCACGAAGCATCACGTTCTCCACCACATCCCCGTTGTCCAGGGAGAGTTGGAAGACCGTGTTCACCTCCTGAGGGCGCTCCTTGATCTTGTCGAACTCATCGGGATCGATGGCCAGCCGGATATTGTCCATCCCTCGGCCGTAGCAGATCCCGGGGACCAGCCCCTCAGCTCGCAGCTTGCGGGCGATACCCTTGCCCGAGCCTTCTCGGACAGCGGCGTTCAGTGTCGGTTGAGCAGTCATCACTTCCTCCAAGGAGAGGCCTCTCGGCCTACCCCCGGCAACAGGGGTTCAAAAAAATCGCGCAGATCGGTCTCGTCGGGAGAGGACCTGCGCGGCCGTGGGCTTGTCGATCCGTGACGGTCTACTGGACCGTCTGGAAGCTGGGGTGCCAGGATTCGAACCTGGGAATGCCTGGACCAAAACCAGGTGCCTTGCCACTTGGCCACACCCCAGAACGACCCGAACGGGTCAGCAGCACAAATTCGGCGCTGCGCGGCCAATGTATCTAGCAACGGCCCTGACCACTGTCAACCCCTGGGCCGTGATTTTCTCCCCCCTGATCACGAACAGTACCCCGTAGCGTCACAGATCGCGTTACAATCCGCCGATCCCCCGCAGCAGTCGGTCACGGGATTGCCCGTCGTGCACGGCCGCCGACAGAGGTCCTGGACGCAATCCCACCCGTCGCCGCACTCCGTGTCATTCTGGCAGGGGGGCCAGCAGATCCCCACGGCCGGCTCCCCCATAAACCAGTAGTTGTCGCAGATCGTCGGATCTCCTCCCAGAGAGATCCCGGCGCAGTCGTTGGTCCCCGGCCGGCAGTAGGGCATGCAGAACGAGCCCTGGCTCCCCACGTTCATGCACTGCACCGCGTCGGTGCACCAGTCACCGGCGCTGGAGCACTCTTCGTAAATCGTCAGAGTATCCGCCAGGTGAGGATAGGTGGTGCACACCCCGGAGCGCCGCCATCGGACCGTGCAGGCTTCGTTGATCGGATCCGCGCACGGGCTACTCGCGAAGGGATCGCACACCGGGGCACACTCCCCGGTCTGCCCCGTCGGCGCTGAGCAGAAGTATCCCTGCTGACACCGCGGGTTCGTCCCGCCCGTCACACAGCTCGCACCCGGCCCCAGCGGGCCTGCTTCCAGACAGCTCCCGTAGCTGTTGTCCAACTGCACACAGGTATCGGATCCGCAGTCGGCGTGCGTGTTGCACATTGACGGGAAGCACGCCGCCGTCGACGCTCCATCCACGCTCCAGCAGTACGAACCGGGGTCACAGCTATCGGCATAGCCGGAACGATCGCATCGCGGCAGGCAGTACCCGGCGCCGTCACCGCCCTCCACACACAAGAACCCCGGCTGCTCCAGCTCGGCGGGATCGCAGGTATCTCCCGCTGACTCACAGTTCCCTGAACCGTTTCCGTCTCCGATTCCACCGTCTCCGATTCCACCGTCGCCGATTCCACCGTCGCCGATTCCACCGTCGCCGATTCCGCCGTCACCTACCCCCCCATCCCCGACTCCGCCGTCACCGATTCCACCATCCCCGACTCCACCGTCGCCCCCGCCTCCATCGCCGGCTCCACCGTCGCCGGCTCCACCGTCGCCTACCCCGCCATCGCCCCCGGGACCGCCGGGAATGTCCCCAGGCTGGACAAACCTCGCCATCACGCACAATCCCAGATCAACATCACAGATCTCCCCCTCCCCACAGGCGCCGTCATGGCTGCACTCCGCCTCCATCGGGCCTCCCCCGCTACAAGCGACCCCTCCGATGAGCAAAACCACAAAGATGGTCAAAAACAACGCACGGCAAGGGTTCATCACAGATCCTCGTAAAAAGCTGAAAACGCGGCGTGTTTGTGTAGAAGATCGCCACCCCACTGTCAAATCGCCCGACGTCGGTGGGTGATCGGTTTCCTTCAGTCGGAGAGTCTTCGCCATTCCGCAGCGGGCCTTGGCCCGCGAGGACGTTCGGGCCGCTGTTTCAGGCCCGACTCGCCGAGCCTCGTGGCCTTGGCCCGAGGAGAGGTGCCAGATTCACCTCCTGGGGTCGCTGGTGGACGCCCCCCGAGGAGGACCGATTGGCGTGACTTCGCCATTCCGCAGCGGGCCTTGGCCCGCGAGGACGTTCGGGCCGCTGTTTCAGGCCCGACTCGCCGAGCCTCGTGGCCTTGGCCCGAGGAGAGGTGCCAGATT
>SKON01000016.1 GCA_007120035.1 Myxococcales bacterium | reverse complement strand
TCGGCGAGGTCGACGACGACCTGGGCCTTCAGGTCCTGGTAGAACATAACAACGACCGACGGTACGTGGTCGCCATGAGCCCCCGCGGCGCCGGCGACAACAACGTCGGCGGTATCGAGCTCGGCTCCGACACCTACTTCGTCCTCGCCGACAACCGCAGTGCTCTCTTCGAAGAGGACCGGGTCTTCCCCGACAGCCGCGTCTTCGGTCCCATCTCCCGGGACCGCATCGAAGGCCGCCCCCTCTACATCGCCTGGTCTCACCACCCCGAGACCGGCTCCCCACGGTGGAACCGCATCGGCTTGCCCACCGAGTAATTCACAATTTTTCACGCGCTATCTAGCCAGCGCTTCCACTTCGTGGTAACGGACTGGCAGTTATGGCAACCAGGGGTCTTGGACCGGCTTGCCTTTTGATTTCTGTATCCTGGAGTAGTGCCATGAACAACGCCCTAAGATCCATGCGTTCCACTGTCATCATCGCCGGGCTCGCGATGTCACTCGGCTGCAGCGGCGACCCTGTCGAAGTACCCGATCAGTGCACCACCTCAACAGCCGCTGATGGCACGGTCACCATCGACTGCGGCAGTGGTGGAACGGCCACTCTGGTCCCCCCTGACGAGCAGCCGCCCCTCTTGGTTCGCACCTCCGACGCCTCCCTCGACGACTGCCCCGACGGGGGCTCTGTGATCGAGATCGGTCACGACCTCGACGGCGATGGCACTCTCGGCGCCGAAGAGGTGGAAGAAACCGTGACCGTCTGTGACGGTGCGACGGGCCCACAGGGCCCACAGGGCGAAGACGGTGACGAAGGTGATGATGGAGCCACCGCCCTGATCAACGTGACCGCCGAACCCGCCGGAGTGAATTGCGAAGTCGGCGGTCAGCGCTTCGATGTCGGCATCGACTCGAACGGAGACGGCACCCTCGACCCCGATGAAGTGCAGACCACCGTCTATGTCTGCGACGGCGAGGACGGCGGCGACGGTGACGACGGACTCGTCAGCCTGGTGGACATTACCGAGGTCGGCCCTGGCGACGACTGCGAGAACAGTGGAATCCGCGTGGACACCGGACTTGACCTGAACAACAACGGCGAGCTCGACGCTGACGAAATTCAGCACACCTACTTCGTTTGCAACGGCACCGACGGAGAGGACGGTCTGACGGCGCTGGTCACCATCTCCGACGAGCTCCCCGGAGAGAATTGCCCCCTCGGTGGCCACCGCATCGACAGTGGCCTCGACCTCAACGAAAACGGCGAACTCGACGCCAGTGAGATCACCGACACTGCCTATGTCTGTGCCAGCGTCCCGCCCTATTCACAGGCGGGGATCCTCCACGGCCTCAGCGTTGATGGGCTCACCGATTTGGGCTGGCAGATCTGCCATCTGGATCAATACGGAGAGATCCTTCCCGAACTCGAAGACCTCACAGACTGCAATGGTCAGCACTTGATGCTTGCTTGTCGCCAAACAGACTCGGATACCCTCACCGTCGCAGCTGCGGACTTCGCCACCGTGGTCACCAAGGAGATCCCTCCCAGCTTGTCAGATCACCACGTCTCGGCTGGCGTCGCCTGGTACTACGCCCCCGAGTTCTCGTGGGGGTTTGCCCCCGCAGGCGCCGAGTTTGTCGGAAACCCCTGTGATATCAGCGAGTTCGATGACGCTGGCGACCGCCTCTGTTGGCACACCGTCGACTGGATCGGAGGGTTCCGGTGTGGGGAAACCCAGTGGCTGAACGAGTCCAGTGCCTGGGAGCGAGTGATCCTCACCTTCTAATCGTTACCGCCCAAGGCCAAGAGAGAAGCCCCGCTGCACTCGAGAGCAGCGGGGCTTTTCTTTTCTCAAACCGCAGGTTGCCTCTACGCCGCCCCTGCCCTAGCTTATGTCGGCCCGTCGTACCTTCGCGCGGAGTCTTCGGCGCTCATGTCTCTACCCTCTCCTCAAGACAACGAATCAGAGTTCTCCCTGGAGCCCGCCCTGCGGCGCCGCCTCTTGTGGGGATACTTCCGCCGCTACAAGGGCCTCTTCGCCCTTGGCGCCTTCTTTCTGATCCTCACCAACGCTCTGGCCCTGGCGATCCCTTTCTACCTGGGCGACGCCGTCCAGACGTTGCGGGATGCCGCCGCCGACGAGTCTGCAGATCTGGTGGCCGTTCGGACCTACGTGGTCGACGCCGCCAAGGTCATCATCGTCCTGGCCATCGGCGCCGGGATCGCCCGGGTCTTCAGCCGCATCACCATCTTCAACGCCGGGCGGCACATCGAGTTCGACGTCCGCAACGACCTCTACGCCCACGCCGCACGCCTCAGCCCGGCCTTCTACAACTCCATCGCCACCGGGGACCTCACCAGCCGGGTCACCAACGACGTCACCTACGTCCGCCTCCTCTACGCAATCACCTACCTGCATATCATCAACGCCGTGGTCGCCTACGGCATCGCCATCTCCCGGATGGCCAACATCGACCTCACGCTCACCCTGATGTGTCTGGCGCCCTACCCGGTGCTCCTCTTCGGGGTCCGCAACGTGATCCGTGCCCTCTTCAACCAGACCAAAATCGTCCAGAAGGAGCTCTCCAACCTTTCCAGCCGGGTCCAGGAAAACCTCACCGGCGTGGACGTGATCAAGAGCTACGTCTTGCAAGACCGAGAGATCCGTACCTTCGGGGATGCCAATGGCGAGTTCTTGAACCAGAACATCACCCTGGCGAAGATCCGGGCCACCCTCCAGGCCGCCATCGCCCTCATCGCCAGCGCCGGCACCCTCGTGGTCCTGATCGTCGGATCCCGGCGCGTGATCAACGAGACCATGACCCTCGGCGCCTTCGTGGAGTTCAACGCCTACGTGGTGGCTCTCGTCTTCCCCACGATCGCCCTCGGGTGGGTGCTCTCCATCTGGCACCGAGGCCTGGCTGCCTTCGACCGGGTCAGCGAAGTCCTCCAACGAGAGCCACTCCTCACAGACCCCGGCTCCGAGGGCACGCCCCTGCCCTCCCCGGACACCGGCGACGTGGGCGGCGTGGAGTTCCGAGACGTCACGTTCAGCTACGACGACGACGGGCCGGTTCTCAAGAACATCTCCCTCTCGATCCCACCGGGCTCCACCGTGGCCATCGTCGGCAAGACCGGCGCCGGCAAGTCCACGCTGGTCCACCTGATCGGCCGTATGTTCGACCCCGACTCCGGAGAGATCCTGGTCGACGGCGTTCCCCTGCGGGATTGCTCCCTGCGGCAGCTCCGGGCCGAGATCGGCGCCGTCCCCCAGGAGCCCTTCCTCTTCTCCATGAGCATCGGACAGAACATCCGGTTCGGCCTGGACTCCCTGGCCTACGACGGCACCCTCGACAAACGAGCCCCCGAGCTGCCCCTGCTCCCCGACGACAACCCCCAGCCCGTCTCCCAGGAGGATCGAATCCAGGAGGCATCGGACATCGCCTCCCTCTCCTCGGATATCTCGGGCTTCAAAGAGGGCCTGGACACCATGGTCGGCGAACGGGGTGTCACCCTCTCGGGCGGCCAGAAACAGCGGGTGACCATCGCCCGGGCCCTCCTCGTCGATCCCCGGATCCTGATCCTCGACGACGCCCTCTCCAGCGTCGACACCCGCACGGAGCGCCGAATCCTGGAGCAGCTCAAGGTGATCATGGCCGGACGCACCTCGATCATGATCACCCACCGGTTCAACGCCCTCTCCGACGTGGACCGGATCTTCGTCCTCGACGACGGCGAGCTCATCGAAGCCGGTACCCACGACGAGCTCTTGGCTGCCGACGGCCACTACGCCGCCATGTACCACCGCCAGAAGCTCGAAGAAGAGCTCCAGGCCGGGGGTGACCCATGACCCCTCCCGACAACAACGGCAAGAAGAAGCGCCCCACCGGCGCCGCCATCGGCTCTTCCTTCCAGGAGAAGAAGCTCGGAGAGTTCTCCGACGTCGGGGTCCTCAAGAGGCTCTGGGTCTACATGCGGCCCTACAAGTGGCTCTTCGGCCTCTGCCTCCTCCTCCTGCCCGTCCTCACCGCCGTCTCCCTGGCCCAGCCCTGGCTGCTCCAGATCATCATCGACGACTACCTGATCCCCGGGGAGCTCGGGGGCCTGTGGATCATCCTGGCCATCTACGCCGGGACGATCCTCGGCCAGGCCCTCTTCACCTTCCTCCAGCAGTACGTGATGCTCTACGCCGGGCAAAAGGCCCTCTTCGATCTCCGGCAGGAGCTCTTCGAACACGTCCAGGGTCTCTCCTCGTCGTTCTTCAAGAAGAACCCCGTCGGCCGTCTGATGGCGCGGCTCACCACGGACGTCGAGAGCCTCCAGGAGGCCCTTTCCTCGGGGATCATCACCATGATCGGGGACCTCATCACCCTGACGGCCATCGTGGTGATCCTCCTCTTCATGAACTGGCAGCTCGCCCTGGTTAGCTTCGCCGTGGTGCCCCCATTGGTGATATGCACCCTGGTGATCCGCCACTTCCTGCGCAAAGCCTTCCGCGAGGTTCGGGTCAAGATCGCTCGCCTCTACGCCCACCTCCAGGAGAGCATCACGGGTATGAAGGTGATCCAGCTCTTCGTCCGAGAGCACGTCAGCGCCGACGAGTACAAGGAGATCAACGCCGAATACCGAGACGCCAACATCCGCTCCATCCGGTACGACGCCCTCCTCTACTCCCTCGTGGAAGCCGTGGGCGCCATCACCATCGGCGCCATCATCTGGTACGGCAGCGGCCAGGCTCTCGAGGGGCTGGTAACCCTCGGCGTGCTCGTCGCCTTCATCGAGTACATGCAGAAGTTCTTCATCCCCATTCGAGATCTGGCCCAGAAGTACAACTTCCTCCAGGCCGCCATGGCCAGCAGTGAGCGCATCTTTCAGCTCCTGGACACCGACGAGCGCATCGACGTCCACCCCGACCCTACCCCGCTACCGGAGCGGCCTTTCCGCATCGAGTTCAAGAACGTTCGGTTCGGCTACAACGACGATGAGATGGTCCTCAATGACATCTCCTTCACCATCGAGCCCTGCGAGAAGGTCGCCCTCGTGGGGCACACCGGGGCCGGCAAGACCACGATCATCTGTCTCCTCTGCCGCCTCTACGATGTCACGGGCGGCCAGATCCTGATCAACGGCATCGACATCCGGGACTTCGATGTCCAAGAGCTCCGCAGCCACTTCGCCGTGGTCCTCCAGGACGTCTTCCTCTTCCGAGGCTCCCTCTGGGAGAACCTCACCCTCGGCGAAGACCTCTCCCGCACCGAGGTCGACGAGGCCGTCGCCCTGGTCCGGGCTGACGCCATGATCCACCGAATGCCCGAAGGCTACGACCACCCCATCGCCGAACGTGGCGCCAACCTCTCGTCGGGCCAGAAGCAGCTCCTGGCCTTCGCCCGAGCCCTCCTGCGACGCCCCGAGATCCTCATCCTCGACGAGGCCACCGCCAACGTCGACACCGACACGGAAGCCCTGATCCAGGAGGCCATCGAGGAGCTCCTGGCCCATCAGACCTCCCTGGTGATCGCCCACCGCCTGTCCACCATCCAGAAAGCCGATCGAATCCTGGTCCTCGACAAGGGGCGCCTCATCGAAGAGGGCTCCCACGATGAGCTCTTAGATTCCGGCGGTCATTACAGCAAGCTCCACCAACTCCAGTACGCCGCCACAGCGGCTGCCACAGCTTGACAGATCCCCAGGTTCCTCTTAATTGAACCCCCCGCTCTCTGATCTTCGCTCCGCGGTATCCCGATGAGTCTCCAAGAGCCAACCAGCCAGTTCGACGCCGAAGAGCTCGCCACGAGCTTCGCCGACTACATCTCCAGCTCCGACTGGGATGGGCTGCGGGAGTCGCTGACCGGCGTGCCCATCGCCGAGATCGGCGACGCCTTCTTAGAGCTCGACAAGCACGACCGGGCCCTGGCCTTTCACGCGTTTCCCCGAGACATCGCCGCCGAGGTCTTCGCCTACCTCGACTCCGATCAGGCCAACCGCCTTCTGGAGAACCTCACCGATGAGGACACCCGGGACCTCCTGGCCAACCTGCGCCCCGATGACCGGACCCAGCTCCTGGAAGAGCTCCCCGGCCAGGTCACTCAACGGCTCCTCAATCTCCTGAGTCCCGACGACCTCAAAGAGACCCGCCACCTCCTGGGCTACCCCGAGGAGAGCGTCGGCCGACTGATGACCCCCGACTACGTGGCCTTGCGCCCGGAGTGGACGATCCGTCAGGCCCTGGACCACATCCGAAAGATGGGCGTGGACTCCGAGATCATCAGCATCGTCTACATCACCACCAAGAAGTGGGAGCTCATCGACGCCCTCCCCCTTCGAAAGCTGATCCTGGCTGACCTCGACGACACCGTCGAGAGCCTCATGGATCACTCCTTCGTCAGCCTCTCGGCCTTTGATGATCGAGAAGAGGCGGTCCGGGCCCTGGCTCGGTACGATAAGGTCGCCCTCCCCGTGGTCGACTCCGGCGGAGTCCTCCTGGGTATCGTCACCGTCGATGACGTCCTCGACGTCGCCGAGGAAGAAGCCACCGAGGACTTCCACAAAGGCGCCGCCATCTCGCCATTGGATCGGTCCTACGCCGAGACCCCGTCGATCACGCTCTTCAAAAAGCGTATCGGGTGGCTCCTGATCCTCATCGGCGTCAACCTGGTCTCCTCCGGCGTCATCGCCGCCTACGAGGAGACCCTCGAGGCCGTGATCGCCCTGGCGTTCTTCATCCCCCTCTTGATCGACAGCGGCGGTAACACAGGCGCTCAGTCGGCCACCATCATGGTCCGGGCCCTGGCCACAGGGGACCTGAAGCTCACCGACTGGTTCAAGGCGGTCCTCAAAGAGGCCGGCGTCGGCATGAGCCTGGGCCTCGCCATGGGCCTCGCCAGCAGCGCCCTTGGGATCTTCCGCGGCGGGATCATGATCGGCATCATCGTCGGACTCTCCATGGCCGCCATCGTCCTGGTCGCCAACATGGTGGGGACCCTCCTGCCCTTCCTGCTGACCCGGTTCAAGATCGACCCCGCCGTGGCCTCCAGCCCCTTGATCACCACCATCGCTGACGCCTCGGGCCTCTTCATCTACTTCGGTATCGCCACCGCCTTCCTCCGCGCCGGCTTCATCGCCGGCCCCGAAGAGGTGAGCACCCTCATCGACTGCGCCACCATGACCGCCGCCGAGGCCTTCTCCTGCGAAGACGCCGCCTACCTCCTGGAGTGCACAGACGAGGGCCTCCTCGTGGAATGTTCCGCGGAGTGAAGGACTTACATCCCGGCCCACTCGCTGCGGCCTCCCCTCAGAACACCTTGCATGAGCGATCCCATGGATGAACCGGTCCCGGCCGAACAACCCGACGAGCTTCCCGAGGAGGCCCTCCCCGAGGCTGACGTCACCCGCCTGGAGATCGACGGCAAGGAGATCCTCCTCATCGGCACGGCCCACATCTCCCAGGAGTCCGTGAACACCGTCCGACGGGTGATCGCCGCCGAGAACCCCGACACGGTCTGCGTCGAGCTCGACGAGGGCCGGTTCCGGTCTCTGAACGAGGAAGAGCGCTTCGAAGACCTGGACCTCTTGGACGTGATCAAGAAGCGCCAGCTCACCTTCCTGATGGCCCGCCTGGCCCTGATGAGCTTCCAGAAGCGCATGGGGAGCTTCACCGGGGTCAAGCCCGGCGCCGAGATGATCGCCGCCGTGGAGGAAGCGGAAGCACAAAACCTCCGCCTGGAACTCGTGGACCGGGACGTCCGCACCACCCTGCTTCGAGCCTGGCGGATGACCCCCTGGTGGCGCCGGGCCGCCGTGGCCGTAAGCCTCCTCGGTGGGATGTTCGAGAAGACCGAGATCAGCGAGGAGCAGCTCGCCGAGCTTCGCCAGACCGACCAGATCAGCGTCATGCTCGACGAGATGGGCGAGTACTTACCCTCCGTCAAGAAGGTCCTCGTCGACGAGCGAGACCTCTACATGGCCCACAAGATCCGCACCTCCCCGGGCCAACGGATCACCGCCATCGTCGGCGCCGCCCACGTCCCGGGCCTGATCCGATACCTGCAGCAACCCGATATCCCCGAGGCCGCCGAGGCTGTCGACGTGATCCCTCCGAAGTCCCTGGTCTCACGGGGCATCCCCTGGGCGGTCCCCTTCGTAGTCCTCGGCCTCTTCATCCTGGGCTTCTTTCGAGCCGACCCCGAGCAGCTTCAAACCGCGGCGTTGGCCTGGGTCCTGGCCAACGGGACCCTCTCGGCCCTGGGCGCCATGGCGGCTCTCGCCCACCCCTTCACCATCGGCGCCGCCTTCCTCGCCGCGCCCCTTACATCCCTGAACCCCACCATCGGCGCTGGTTTCGTCACCGCTTTCGTCCAGACCGTCGTGGTTCCTCCCCGGGTCAGCGACATGGAGAGCGTCGGCGACGACGTGGCTCACCTGAAGGGGCTGTGGCAGAACCGCCTGGCTCGGATCTTCCTGGTCTTCCTGTTCTGCTCCGTCGGCAGCACCATCGGCACCTTCGTGGCCTTGCCATGGCTGCTTGAGCTCCTCTAGACCTCAAGGGCTGTCCTCACGGGCGAGGCAAGATCGTCTCCAGATAGGTCCGGTTGCGCTCGTTGAACACCGCCGGTCCCTGCCCCTCGATCTCGGCCCGCTGCTCAAAGGACCGATCCGCCCCGGAGTCCATGATGCACCCCGACGCCGTGGGGTTATGGTAGAAATGCCCCGGGGAATCCCAGTCCTCCGGGAAGTGGGCCAGCCCCAGGGCGTGGCCCACCTCGTGGCCCGTGGTGTTGCCCACCACGTTTCCAAACACCCGAACCGCCTCGGCGATCCGGTCCGACCGGTCCCCATCGGGCCACTCCGTCGCCCGCACGGGCTGCCCCCCGAGCTCGGGCATGAAGGGCCCGAAGATCCGGTCGAAGTGTTCCGACCCGTGGGGGTTGTCCGGGAAGAGCGTCGGGCTGAAGAGCGCGAAGGACTCCACGAAGATCCCTCCGTAGGGGTTGTTCCACTCCTCGCCAGCCTGCCAGTTCAACCCCCCGAGGTAGTTGTCGATATACAGATTCCCCGTGTCCTTGGGCTGGTCGTTGTAGGTGTTGTCGTACCCGAAGGCGTACCCCGACGCCGGATCGGGCCCGCCGATCTCCACCGTAGTGTAGTCCACGAAGTCCGACGGTGGCTCCTCCACGAACCGCATGTTTAACCCGTCGTAGTCCCGTCGGAGCACCTCCAAGATTCGGTTCCGGATCTCCCGCTCCACGTTCACCAACCCGTATCGATTCAGGGCCACCGTAAAGGCCGGCAGGTACTTCACGTACACCACCTGCTTCGTGGGCAAGATGCGAAACTCTCCCGCCCACTCTACCCCTACCACCTCGCCATAGGAGTCGAAGACCACGGGCGTGATGGTCCCCTCAAAGCGCCCCGGGACGGCCCCAAGCCCCGTCAGGCTGCGCCCCTCCACGTTGTACCAGATATTCTGTTCGATCAGCTCGTCGGACCGCACCCGGTAAGGATTTCGCTCAATCGCTGTATCTCCCGTAAGATCGATGGGCCCCAACGAGGAGTCATCGGGGGTCAACACCCCGTCGAACCTCAAGATCATCCCCACCCCGGCGGTCTCCCGGTCGGAGACGAAGCCCCGACCCCGGACCTCCACGAGTTGACCCCGGCTGACGCCATCGGGGCTCAACGAAGCGACGAAGGTGGGCTCCATCCGGGTCTGCAGGAGACCTCCTCCGTGTCCCGCCAGGATCGTCCCGTCGCTGTACTCGTTCTCAAACCGCACCGCCACCTCGACGTCCCCGGGGTGCACCCCCACCACGGCCGGATCCATTCGCAGGGCTCCCCGCTCCCGGCTCCCGTCCCACCCCACAGGCAACCGCTGGCCGTCGAGTTCGATCCTATGTCCTCGATCGGCCTCCAGGTGCCCGGACTCGATCACCGCCCAGGTCTGCCCCTCCTCGGGCCGCAGAACCCCCTCACCGTCGAGGTGAATTACGGAGTTCGGGAACACCGCCGCCGGGACCGCTCCCTCCAGCGTGGGTACCAGTTCCTCCATGAACCGCCAGGTCACCCGGTCTAGCCGTCCCCGCCCGGCGATTCCCAGGGTATCCTGGAGCTCGATCTCCACGTCCCCGAGGAACACTCCCTGGGACCCTGGCTGAAGCCGCGGCCACAGCTCCCCCGAGGCCGACACCGAGACATAGAGGTTCCCCACGTCCCCCTCCCGTTCGGTGGTCACCGAGAATCGCTCCTCCACCTCCCGGCCTTGCACCTCCCCTCGCAGCACCAGGTCGGCCTCGGTCGCCTCCATTCGATCCGTGCCCACCAGCACGATCCGCAGCGTCGACGTCGGCACAAAAAGATCCTGGTCCACCTGCAAAGTCAGCGCCCGCTCCACTCGCCAATCCTGGCGCTCCTCCTCGCCGGTGCAGCTCCCCAGCACCCCGGCTACCGCCGCTACGACCACCGCCACCACCAGAGTCCAACGCTTCATCGCACTCTCCTCAGTCACCATGTCTGCCCTCCATTATCTCCAACCATCCATCGGATTCCAAGACCACCCGCTGGCCAGTGGATCGCACCGGGGGTTGAATCACGCATCCAAATGTGGCTAACTCTTCCATGATACCTGACTTGGAGCTCTGATGAACCGCACTCGCCAAACCGCCCTCTTTCTTTCCCTGCTCTTCGCTCTCTTCGGCGCCACCGCCTGCCCCGGCAACGAGAGCGGGGGGAGCGGAGGCGGCGACCCCACACTGACCGCCGAGCGGGATGTCGACCTGGCCATCCAGACCATCGCGGACGCGATCTGTGAGGGGACCTGGGCGTGTTTCGACACCCACGCCGCCGCCTTGGTAGCGGCACTCGAAATCACCGATGAGGGAGTCTCCTCCTTGGAGAAATGTAAAGAAGTCGTTGCCGATCAGATGACGCGGGCCAGTCGCGATATTCTCGTCCAGTCCGTGAAAGATGGTCGGGTCCAGATTCGCCGATCTTCTCTCGGAGCCTGCGCGCAGGCCCTCCACGACGATCTATGTACGAACCGCATTGATCGCTTCATGCCGCCGGAGTGTCGGAACGCCATCGCGGGCTTCGTCGAACCCGACCAGCCCTGTCTCGACGATTTCGAGTGCGCCGACCAGGGCCTCTGCCTTCGCTACTCCCTTCAGTGCTACGGGACCTGCCATCCGCTGGAGCACACTCTGCATACTTGTGGCGAGATCACCTGTGGCCCCGGGGAATCTTGCACCGTCTTCCAGGGCGAATCTGTCTGTTTTGACCGGTTGCGTCCGCCCTGTCTCAGCGATGCCGACTGTGAAATCGGGTCCTGTGACGCGAACAGTCGCTGCGACGGCGACATCACCACTGTGGTCACCATACAAGGAGAAGGCGAGACCTGTATCGAGACCGATACCACCCTTGAAGTCTGTGAGCTTGGTCTCTTCTGTGATTGGGACACCGATGGGCTCCCTGTCTGCAGAGTTCACGGCTCCGAGGGAGACCCCTGCACCGGCCAATCCTCCTGTGAATACGGCCTCTACTGTGATGCAGGGGTATGCCAACCACGTCTCCTGCTGGAAGTGGGAGAGCCCTGCGAGTCCGCCTTCGATTGTCGGAGTCTGCGGTGCATGTCTGATGGAGACCTTTCCGAGTTCGTTTGTGCCGAGGTGTCGGTCTGCGAGCTTCCCGACGAGTGGCCTCCGACTGACGAGCCCTAACGCCCGTCGCGCATTCGCGCCGGCAGATTCTCCACGTCCACCACGTCGTGAGTGGCGCTCAGCACGGCCAACCTCACGATCTCGATGGCCTCCTGGATCTCTCCGGGGAATCCATAGGCCTCCAACGCCTCCAGCGCCATCCTGGAGAACCCATCGACGGGCTTCTCCAGGCGGTAGGCCCACTCGGCGAGCCAAAACTGGAGCACCGTTCGTCGGACCCCGGGCCGCCGTGAGAAGTGAGGGATGATCACCTCACGGTGCCCCAGGAGCTCTTGCAACGTCGACGGACGGCCTTCCAGGACGCTCACCTCCTCGGCGTTCGGGGAGTCGAAGCTCAGGTACAACCGAACCCCGTGCTCCTCGGCCTGATGGCAGAGCGCCAACAACCGGGCGTCATCACATCGATGGGCCCCTCGCAGCAAGAACCCGCCATCGTACCCCGCGAAAAGCCCTTCCCTTCCACTCTCACCCAGGATGGCATCGATCTTCTCCGCTGCCCCGGGCTCCACGGTATCCACCACCAGCAGGGGCTTATCCCAGCCCCGCTCTCGCCCGAACGCCCGGTGGGCCACGAAGGACTTCCCCGCCCCGACGGGCCCACCGATCACGATGGGCTCCCGCTCCGACGTCAGGTACTGCAGGGCATCCATCAGCTCCGCCTCCAGGAGCCCCTGGTCGGCGGGATCCCCGGCGTGCAGCTCCCGGCCCGTGAGGTCTCTGAGGCGAATCAAAGCCCGCCCCCGGTTCACCACCTCCTGGGCCCGCCCCACCTCCTCGGTGAGCACCGCCTTCTCTTCCTGGCACTTCAGGGCGGCTTCCTTCGCCACGGAGAGCTCCTTCTCCAGCTCCGGCGACGGCCCCATCCCCTGAGACAGACCGAGCTCTTCGGCCAACCCCGCCAAAAGCTCCAGCATCGCCGCCGACGCCACCTCATCGGTCCACAACTCCTGGGCCAGATCCAGGGTCTCCGTAGACGCATAGGCCGGCACCTCGCCGTCCCGGGTCTCCCGCATCCCCACCAACGCGAACTCCAGGGGCTCCCCGCCTGGCTCCAGGGACCCCGCCGGCGCCACCAGCGGGATAGCGATGGAGATGTGCATCGCCTTGGCGATCCCCTCCATGGGATGAACCATCCGGTCGGGACCTTCCGGCAACGGCACCCGCGCGTTCTCCCGAATCAAGATGTCCACCGCGTCGGCCAGCGCCTCCTCCACCCGCTCCACGCTGACCCCCGCCGTATCGCGCCGCACACACATCGCCTGACCGGCCCGCTGACCGACGATCCGCAGATCCGTATGGGGCATCTCCAACGCGATCTCGCTGAGGTACCCCTTCAATGACTTCTCTCGCTCGCTTCGGGCGGCGATCCCTCCCAGCGCCGATCGCGCTCCGTACTTCACAGCGTAGAGCATATCCCCGAACCACACCAACGACGGGATCAGCACCGCGAAGTACCGCCACCGGTCCTCTTCGAATGACACGGGCTCCATCACGGCCGCTACCACGCATGCGAAGAGCGCCAGGATCACGACCCCCGACAGGTAGCCAGCCCGCTCCTTCAGCGTCTGCTCTCGCTCCATCCCGCTGACGGCGATCTCATAGATGATAAAGAGCCCGGCGATGATCGCCGCGGCATGAAGCGTCGCCTCGATCCCCTCCAGGTACCCCCCGAAGAGGAGCCCCACCAGCCCCGCAGACGCCACCACCCCGAGCCCGAAGGCCACGGTCCCGCCGCTGCCCTGCCCCCGATCGGCGAGCTGCCTGGCCAGGATCGCAAGGGGCCGCATCATCACCATGGAGACGATCACCGCCGTCGCCAGGAGGTTGTCGGCCAGCACCCATTGGAACCCCACCACAAGAAGGAAGAGCCACCCCAGGCAGATCGTCTCCACGGCGATGCAGTACGCTCCCGGCGCCCCCACGGTCTCCGTGTGGCTCCGCCAGATCACCACGATCCCCGCCAGGGCCATCAAAAAGATCAGCACCACCCCCGGCACACCTCCCGGGGGCTCCACCTTCAACTGACCGGCGAACACCGCGTTGGGCCGCTCAAACCCCAGGAGCGCATCGGGCCGGCTCGCGATCACGCTCCGGATCGCCTCCGGGCCCACGCAATCCGTCAAGAGCCGCCCGTCCACCTCGAAGAGGCAGTCGTCGGGCTCCACCCCGGGCGGTAGCTCCGTGGGATCGATGGGATCCCCCTGCAACGCCAACGAGAACCGATGCACGGGGCGCCAGATCTGGTAGTCCAGCACCAGAAACTCCTGGTCCGCCTCCCCGGGGGTGCTGAACTCCACCACCTCGGCCTCGGCCAGAAGCGGCGGAAGGATCTCCCGTAGGTCTTGAAGCTCATCCACGGAGAGCCCCTCCACCGCGATCAACCGATCGCCCCGCTGGAACGGCTGTCCCTCCATCCCCGGCGTCCGCTCCATCGCCACGTGGCGCACTGTCAGGTCCGGCCCCAGAAGCACCCCGAGATCGGGCAGCCCCGACAGTCGCATGTACCCCAGCGCCCCACAGAGGAGCGCCGCTACCAGGATCATCCCCCAGACACCCGCCGAGCCGCGTGTTCTCATGAATCTTTCAGGGCTTATAAAAGAAGAGTACCATGAATGGCGTGTTCGCCCTTCGCCCCGTCAGTGTAGGTCCACTCAGCACAGCACGGAAGTTTTTTCCGCTTATGAAACGAAGGCACCACCTCACGATCCTCCTCCTGCTCACCCTGGGCCTCGGCGGTTGTACGTCGGCCTCTCAGGGGCCCAGGTACAGGCACCTCCCTGCCGAGAAGCCAGACGCCTCTCCCCGGGCGCTCCTCGACCAGGAACGGATCAAGCCCAAGGAGGAGCCCGGTCCCCGGCCGATCCCCCTGACTGTCCGATCCCAGGCGCTCTCCGCGGTCGACGCCGCCGTCACGGAAGCCACCACCCGGATCGGCGGCTTCCAACGGCTCCCCGAGGAGCCCCTCACCTACCGAGAGATCCTCCGCCCCGACCGCACCGTCTCCGGCTCCCTCTCCATCGGCACCGTCCGGGTCGGGGCTCTCCAAAACCCCGCAATCCTCCCCGAGACCGGAGACCACCACCAGATCATCGAACGCCACCGGGTCCGTCGCACCAACTTCGGCACCTCCGAGATGGTCTCGGCCATCAAAGAAGCCGCCGCCGAGGTCGCCGCCCATCACGGCGGCGCTCCCCTCCGGGTCGGCAACCTCGGCTACGCCCGAGGAGGCCGAATCCCCTGGAGCGCGTCCCACGAAGCCGGCCGCGACGCCGACCTGGCCTTCTACACCCTGGACCTCGAGGGTCGCTCCGTCCCCTCCCCGGACCTCTTGACCTTTCACGACGACGGCACCTGCCCCACGGACCCCTTCCTCTTCGACGTCGAGCGCAACTGGGCGCTGGTCCGGGCCCTGCTCACCAACCCCACGATCAACGTGCAGTGGCTCTTTATCTCCGAGGGCCTCAAGCGACTCCTCTTGGAGCACGCTCTCGAGATCGATGAGCCGCCGTTCCTGATCGAACGGGCCAGCCGGATCCTCCATCAGCCCACCGACGCCGCGCCCCACGACGACCACCTCCACCTTCGAATCGGCTGCTCCCGAGAGGACCGCCTGGAGGGATGTATCGACTGGGGCCCCCGGTGGGACTGGTATGACTGGCACGAAGCGGCCCTCTTCGCCCGCACCCGGGAGATCCAGCGGGCCTTCCAGGAATCCAACCCCTCCTACCGCCGCAACGCCCTGATCTTCCTCCAACGAATCCGGTCTCCCTTCGCCCCCGAAGTAGCCCTCCGCTATGGGGTCCATGACCCTCACCCCGACGTCCGGGCCGAGGCGTTCTCCCTCCTCGAGGAGCTCCCCATCCAGAACGCCACCGCCCTGACCGCCCTGGCCGACGCCCTGGAAGCGCTCACCCTGGACAACGACGAAGAGCGGATCCTCTACCGGGCCCTGCGCCTCTTCGACTCCCCCGACGTGATCGACATCGCCATCGCCCGCTATGAGCGCGACGACCTCACGGTCCGCGAGCGAGGCCGCGCTCTCAGAGCCCTCGACCACCACATGGCTCCCCGGCTGATCCCCTTCTTCCTCCAGGCCCTTCCGCAAGAAGAGCACCCCGGGCTTCGCGCCCACCTCGCTCGCCAGCTCCACCGCGTCGCCGCCCGCACCGACGGCCTGGACTGGGAAGAACCCCTCGCCGACGAACACCGCCGGGCCCTCCTGGACTGGGAGATGTGGTGGGAGGAGGAAGCCCCTCGGGATCGACAGGCCCTCCTCAAAGACCTCGTGGCCCGCAAAGGGGTTCATGAGTGGGACGACCTCCAAGAGGTCGACACCCTCATCCCCTTCCTCCGGTCCGATGACGACTCCACCCGTTACAATATCAACCTGATCTTGAGCGACTGGACCGGCCGGTGGGTCCCACGAGACTGGCAGAACGACGACGCCGCCTACCAGTTCTGGTCTCGGTGGTGGGACCGCAATCGGGAACGAATGCTCCGTCAGCGGCCCGAAGCCTGGCAGTGATCGGCCCAGCAGTGATCAGTCCAGGTTCTTGGTCCGCTTCAAGTTCCCCATCACCTTCTCGTACTCGATCTCCCAGGCCGCCGACCCCTCTTCCAGGTTCTTGATCTTGTTGCGGACCTCCACGTCCAGCTCCTGCTGCACGCTCATATGACGCTCCAGGAGCGGCTTGAGCTTGCGCCGAAAGGCGTTGTCCCCGGAGTAGACCTCTTCCACGAAATGAGAATGCAGGAAGGTCTCGATCAACTGCTCGATGATGTACCCGATGGGGTCATCCACCACGGAGAGCCCTTTCTGCTTGGCGATCTTGCGCCGCTCTCGCCCCACGGAACCGCTGCCCCGACGGGCGATCTCGTTGCGGGCCTGGTCGCCGATCTCTCGGTCCAACCGAATGAACTCCTTCAGCACGGACTGAATATCCTCTTCCACCTCGGGGATATTTTGGTCCTCCACCTCCAGATCTTCACCCTCCATCAGGGCTCGCAAGAGCTCCTGGGCCACCGCCGGTACCTGTCCGCTATATAGACGCATGATGTCTCCGTTTTCCCTTGTTCTGTCCTGCCTCTTCTTGGCACCTTTCGCGCCTGATCGCAAGGATCAATCTACCCCCGATGGGCTCTCTTCCGTCTCCATCTCGGCGTCGATCCGAACTCCCACATAGGAGGGAAACCGGGGCACTCCGCCGTCGGTGAGCTCCTGGTACCGATAGGTGACGACCGCCCCGATCTCCGGCGGCGACTCGCGCTCCCCGTCGGAGAGCCCCGTGCCGCACTTGAAGGTCACCCCGTCGGGCCTCTCCAAGACCAGGGCGCCCACCCGTCCCTTATGCCGCCCCGTCCCGTCGGTGTACCCGATCACCCGGGCCTCGGCGTCGTGGAAGGACTTCACCTTCAGCAACGTCGAAGAACGACTTCCCACATACAACGAGCCCCTCTTGCGCAGCATCAGCCCTTCCCCACCCAGCCCCTCCACTCGCCGCAGCTCCTCGAAGAGATGGTCCAACCCCTCACAGATCTCGTGGTCCAGGGCCTCCACATACTCCCCACCGCCGGCCACAAGATCCGAGAGGACCTCCAACCGGGCCTCGAACGGCCCCTCCTGGGCGGGAGCGTCGAAGGCCACGTACTTCAGCTCAGCCCAGGCATCGCTGCGATCCTGGCGCTTGACGATCCCCACGGCCTGCTGGAAGGCGCCCCGATCCATCCAGAGCTCCCCATCGAGGGGCGTCTCCGGGAGGGTCTCCGTAAACCACTCGGGCGCCAAAAACTCATTGCCCAACCGTGACCAGAACGTCGCGCCGTCCCAATACGCCCGAACCCCGTCGAGCTTTTCGCTCATCCACCACCCCGTGGGGTCGACATGGTCCTCCCAGGACTGGGCGAGCAGCAACCCCGGCTTCTCCACGTCGGTCTTCGTCCGGCGGACCTCGAACTCCCCGCCTACCCGCGCGGCCTCGGCGGCCTCGCCACGCACGGATCGGAGATGCTTGCAGCTCCGCCGCTCGATGGGCAGCGACTGGTTTCGCCAGGCCGGGCACGAGCAGGAATACACCCCGCCCACGTTCTTCAACTGGTAGGGCTTCGCCGCCGAGCCCTGTACCTCCACCACCTCGCCATCGAGGATCTCCCTCTTCGCCGCTGACGCCGCTGACGCCGCTGACGCCGTTGGCCCCTCCCCGGCCACCTCTCCGGCGGATTCACTGGCCAGCACCTCCAAAAGCACGGACTGGTCGAACACCTCGACCCCCAACTCCTGTGCCTTCTTCAGCTTCGAGCCCGCCTTCTCCCCGTAAAAGAGGACGTCCGTCCTCCCCGACACAGAGGAGCTCACCTGTGCCCCCAGCGCCTCCAGCGCCGCCTTCGCCTGAGCCCGAGTCATCCCGGTCAACGCCCCGGTGAGCACCACCTTCTTACCCCTGAGATCCATGATGAACTCCTATGCCTATCGTGATTCACGGGAACCTAGCAGACGCCAGCCCCGGCCTCCAGTTCGGGAAGCATTTCTCCCATCCTGGCGTTGGACTTTACAGTGGTCGCCTGTAGACCTACTGTTTTTGCAACCATTGATCATGCCCTGGATGATCCCACATCCCCGCCGGAGATCCCCATGAACCACCAACGCACTACCCTGGCCCTGGCCGCCCTGCTGGCCCTCGCTTTCCTGGCTCTCCCTGCGACGGCCTTCGCCGGGGAGCGACTCCTCGGCTCCTTGCCCGGCGGGCATAACGGGGTGATCGCCGTGGACTTCGACAAGCTGAAGTCCTCGCCGTTCTTCGAGCGAGGCCTCGGGTTCGTAGAAGCTCACCCCCAGGCCGGGCCCTATCTCCGGACCCTCTCCAATGACTTCGGGATCGACGTCCGGGAGGACCTCAGCGCCCTGGCGATCGCCACCAACACGCCGCCGTTGAGCGCCGCGATGCTCGCCAACCCCGCCGGAGCGATCGCCCGCGGTGCCGAGACCACGTCGGGGACCACCATCCTGGTCCGCGGCTCCTTTGACGCTCCGGCCCTCCTGGCCCAACTGGGCGGCGACGACCTCGACGGCGACTCCTTTGTGCGGGGCGACGCTCAGTTCCAGGCGCTCGGCTCCGACACCATTGCCATCGCCCAGGGCAACGAATCCTATCGCCAGCGGGCCACTTCCCAGATCGGAAGCGGCCCTGGATCGGCCTTCACCGCCGGGCTCTCCAAGATCGGCAACGGCCAGGGGCTCTACTTCCTCACCGCCCCCGACATCGACGAGGAAACGCGAGCCATGGGCGCCGACGCCGAGTTCGCCGGCGTTGGCCTTCACCTCGGCGACTCCGTGCGGCTCACGATCTTGCTGACCCTCTCCGAAGAGGAGCGCGCCGAGGCGATGGCCACCGAGGTCCAGCAAATCCGTGAGCAGGCCGCATCCAACCCCATGGTCACCATGTTCGGCGCCAGACCTCTCCTCGACAACCTGTCGATCCGCCAGAACAGCGCCGACCTCCTGATCGCCACCTCCCTGACCAACGCACAGGCCGAGAACCTCCTCTCCCAGGTCCTCCGGCTTACCCAGACCAACATGCAGTTGCAGCAACCACTCGGGGGTGACAGACTGCCCGAGCCCGGCCCCTCTCAAGAGGTCCCACGCGACGGCGCGGACGCCGACTTCAACTGAGACCTCCGCCGGGAGCGCCCTGGATTTTGATCCTGATTCCTGGTGGATAGATGAGAACACTGCTCGCTCTGGTCGGACTCTTCGCCCTCCTCTGCCCTTCTGCGGTCCTGGCACAGGTCTCCCCCAGCGTGGGGATCCCTGTCCCCGACGGATCCGTCGCGACCCAATCGGACTCCGCCAGCCTGGAGGTAAACCCCGCGGGCATCGGCTACGTGGAGGGCTCGGAGATCTCCTACGGGTTCTTCCTCCCCACCTCGGACTTTCGAGGGACCATCCCGGGGGGCCACTCCCTCGCCCTGGCCGCCGGTGGCCCCCGCACGGGCGTCGGCTTCGGCGTCCAGTGGATGGACAACCCGCTCCTCGGCGGCTACCGGTCGGCGTTCCGAAAGTACACCCTCGGCGCCGCCCTCTCCTCCCGGTTCTTCTCCTTCGGAGGGAGCCTGAACTACTTCGGAAGCCGCTACGACGAACGCCTCAACGCCCTGCGAACCGTTGATCTCGGCGTCCAATGGCGCCCTGGCCCACTCCTCGGCGTGGGCCTGATGGCTCGCGACGTCACCCCGGCCTTCCTCGACGATGAGCAAGCCCTCCCTCCCCGGGTGGGCATCGGTATGGCGCTGCGCTTCTTCCAAGGCCGCCTGGTCCTGGACACCGAGGTCCACAGCGTCCGCCGAGCTGACCACTTCGAGCTCCGCCCCCGCCTGGCCGCCGAGCCTCTCAGCGGCGTGCGGCTCTTCTCTTCCGGCCTCGTGACCATCCCCTCCCCGGGGAGCACGGGCACCCCCGACTGGGACGGCTTCAACGTCGGCCTCGAACTCAGCCTCGGCTCCATCGGTATCCAAACCGCCGCCAACATTCGCGACGACATCGGCTCCGGCGGCGTGAAAGCCGGCGGCGTCGCCTACCGGGCCTGGGCCTCCTCCCAGCCCCAGAAGCGGTCTCTCTTCCCCTCCGGCGTCGGAGAGTCCTGGGTCCGTCTCCGCGTGGAAGGCAACATCTCCGAGCAGGCGTCGACCCCCTTCTTCGGGGAATCCTCGGCCTCCTTCCTGAACCTGATCAACGACGTCTACGCCATCGTCGAAGATCCCTCCGTCGACGGGGTGCTCCTGGATCTCCGCACCGTCCGAATCGGCCTGAGCCAGATCTGGGAGCTCCACCAGGCCTTCGACGCGCTCCGAGACGCCGGCAAGCAGAGCGCTGCCCTCCTTCGAAATCCCACGACCCGGGCCATCTACGCCGCCTCCGTGGCCGACCAGATCTGGATCTCTCCGGTCACCCCCTACGCCCCCACAGCGGCCATGGCCGAGTTCGTCTCCTTCGCCGGCCTCCTCGACCGCTACGGCCTGGAGGCGGAGTTCATCCGGGTTGGCGACTACAAGTCCGCCCCGGAGGCATACATCCAGCCCGGCCCCAGCGACGAGGCCCTCGAGCAGACCGGAGAGATCTTGGACGCCTTCAACGCAGAGGTCCTCTCTCGAGTGGCCGCCCGCCGCGGGTTGGAGGTCGAAGATCTGGAAGCCCTGGTGAGCCGGTCTCCGATCTTCCCCGCTGAGGCCCTGGAGCTCGGCCTCGTAGACGCGGTGGTCTACTCCGACGAGTTGGAAGAGCTGCTCCGGGAGCGCCTCGGCGCCCGCGTTCATCTTCAGCGCGACTACCGCCGCTACGAGATCGCCGACGAGCGGTGGGGTGCTCGTCCCGAGATCGCCGTGGTCTACGTCGACGGGATGATCATCGACGGTGACTCCGGCGGCAGCCCCTTCGGCGGCTCCCCCGTGGCAGGCGCCGAGTCCTTGACCCGCACCCTCCGAGCCCTCCGCACGGATCCCTCCGTCCGAGCCGTCGTGATCCGCATCGACAGCCCCGGCGGCAGCGCCCTGGGCAGCGACTTCATCTACCGGGAGCTTCGACACCTGGCTCAGGCCAAGCCCGTGGTCGCCTCCATGAGCAACGTCGCCGCCAGCGGGGGCTACTACGTGGCCGCCGGCGCCGACGAGATCTTCGCCACCCCCCTCACCGTCACCGGCTCCATCGGAATCTTCGCCGGGAAGTTCAACATCGCCACCCTCGCCGAGCGCCTGGGCATCAACACCGAGCGACTGGTCCAGGGCGAAGGACCGGGCAACCCTTCGATCTGGGAGCCCTGGACCGACGAAGAGCGGCAGGCACTCGGCCGGGCCATCGAGTACCTCTACAACCTCTTCCTCCAGCAGATCGAGCGCACCCGACCCCTGACCGTCGAGGAGATCGACGCCGTCGCCCGCGGGCGAGTCTGGACCGGCGCCGCCGCCCAGGAGGCCCAGCTCATCGACCAGGTCGGCGGCTTCACCGACGCCCTTCGCCGCGCCGAAGAGCTCGCTGGCCTCGAGGCCGGTCAGGCTGTCTACGTCGACCGCACCGGCGCTGGCGGCCTCCAGATGAGCCCCGGCATGGCCTCCCACCTCAGCACCGCCCTCGACCGCCTCGGCCTCGGGCCGGACCGACCCGTGGCGGCCCCCGACGGCGCCATCCCCCGCGCCCTCCGCGAGATGGAGACCGCGCTTCTGTGGCCGCTCTACTTCGACTCCGGTGACGTCGTAGCGCTCCCGCCCTACCTCTTCACCCTCCACTGACCATGCTTCACCTCGCAGAGCCCACCCGGCCGGAGTGGTTCGCCGACATCGCCGACCACCTCGACCTGATCCTCATCGACCACGCACACCTCGAAAAGCGGGCGGCCTCTACGGCTCTGAATATGCTCTTCCAGTACACCGGTCGCGACGGCGTCCCCCGCCACCTCGCAGACGTGGTCCAGGAAGAGATGGAGCACTTCACCCGGATGCTCGACCTTCTCGAGGCCCGCGGCGTCGAGCTCCTTCGACAGGAGCCCGCCCCCTACGCGAAGCTCCTGGTCCAGGAGATCCGCCGCGACGAGCCGCAGCGATTTCTCGACCGCCTCCTCGTCGCTGCCCTCATCGAAGCCCGAAGCTGTGAGCGATTCTCCGTCCTCGCCGAAAACGTCGCCGACCTCGAACTCGCCACCTTCTACGAGGAGCTCTTCGAGTCCGAGGCCCGCCACTACACCCTCTACACCAACCTCGCCAGACGACACTTCCCCGAGGACGAGGTCCAGGCGCGCCTCGACGAACTCGCCACCGCCGAGCTGAAAGCGCTCCGCGCCGGTGAGGGGCTACCCCGCCTTCATTCCTACTAGGCCGATACTACCAGCTCAGTCGTCGGACTCTCGAACGTCCTCGACCTCGTTCATCGCCGCCCGGAAGTCGTACTCCCGACCATCCCGGAACACCATCTGGGCCTGCGACTTGAACACCGTGTACGTGTAGTCCAGGTACGACGACTCGATCTTGAAGTACGGCGGCCGGTCGTTGTCCACGATGATCCGCCCCGTCAACACATGACCGTTGAGGAGTACGATCTGGTCCAGATCGTCGAGGCCGCTGGGCTGACTTCCCCGCTTCCACTCCACGTCCCGCACATCCCCCGTGGGGACCGTCCGGATCTCCCCGAACCGCTCCACCGTGTAGAACACCGGGTTGATCGCCCGGATGGTCCCCTGAACGGTGTTACCATTGCGCAGAGTGATCACGTCCCCTGGAGGCTGCTCACAGGAAGGACAGACGTTGGTCACGTCACTCCAGGGACGAAAACTGAAGTCCTGGGCCACCGCCGTCGTCGCGATCGGCAAGAGCACCAACACCACGAGCGCAAAGATGGAAACGCGAAAAGCCGACATGCCTTACTCCTGAGCTCTCAAAAGCGCTGTTCTACAACCTCACAAGGCCTGTAGTTCTAACACCACCGCTCGCCACAGACAAGCTCTCCCCTACTCCTTAGCCCACGCCTGAATCGCCTTCACCCGCCGGCGCGCCACCCCGGCGAGCTTCAACACCGACGTGAACGACCCCAGGGAGAACGCGATCAAAGTGTCGGCCAGCTCTCGAGAGTCCTCGTTGAACGGGAACCACCACGGATCGGGCGCCTTGTTTCGGTCCACGAACACCGTCCGTCGACGCACGAAGGTCGGATAGCTGTACCGGCTGGCGGCGATCCCCGTCCCGGTCTCCCCCGTTCCGGTCCACGGCAAGTTCGCCATCATCCCGGCAATGGCGTGGTTGTTCACCACGGCGATGCCCACGTCGAGCTGCCTGGCCAGGGCCTCCCCGCGGCTCACGTTGGTCGTCCAGATCGACCCGTTGAGACCGTATCGTGATCGGTTCGCCTGCTCCACGGCCTCCTCGGCCGAGGCCACCCTGACGATGGCCACCACAGGACCGAAGGTCTCCTCGGTGACCACCTTCATCTCTTCCGTGCAGTGGTCCAAACAGGTCGCCTCAAACCCCAATCCCCGACCGGTCCGCTCTCCACCGGCCAGCAACTTCGCCCCCTTCTCCAAGGCGTTGCTGATATGATCTTCGATGATCTCCAGCTGGACCTGATTCTGCACGGGCCCGATCTCCGTGGGGCCCTCCATGGGGGCCACCCGCACCTTTGAGAAGAGCGCCCCCAGGCGCTCGGCGAACTCATCAGCAATGGCCTCCTCCACATAGACCCGCTCGATGGCCGCGCAGTTATGCCCGCAGTTATGGAGCGCCCATTGTGCGATCCCCACCGTGGTCCGTTCCATGTCACAATCGGCCAGGACAATCGCCGCGTCCTTCCCGCCCAGTTCCACCGACGCGGGGATCAAGAGCTCCCCGGCCCGAGCCGACACCTTCCGACCCGTCGCCACAGATCCCGTGAAGGTCACCGCGTCGATCCCGGACTCCAGAAGCGCCGCCCCTTGCTCCCCGGCCCCCTGCACGACCTGCACCAACCCCTCGCCGAGCACCTCCTCACAGCGCGCAGCCAACCACGCCCCGGTCCGAGGGGTGTACTCCGATGGCTTCAGCACCACCGCGTTCCCCGACAAGAGCGCCGGAAAAAGGGGCTTGTAGAAGATCGACAGCGGGTAGTTCCAGGGCGCGATGATCCCTACCACTCCTCGCGGTACGGCCTCGATCACCGCGCTCTTCCCCGGATAGGCCACCCGAGACATCCCGGCCCGAACCGGTGAGAGCGCCACCTTCCCCTCTTTGATCGCCAGCGCCGTGTAGTCACCGATCCCCGCCACCTCATTCAACAACACCTCGTCGACGGACTTCCCCGTCTCCGATGACAGGATCTCAGCGATCTCATCGGCCCGCTCCAGCACCACCCTCGCCAGGTCCTGCAACGCCGATGCCCGATCCCTCATCGACCGCGCCGCCCAGCCCTTCTGGGCCTCCCGCGCCGCCTTGACGATCCCCGAGATCGCCTCTACCTCGGTCCACTCCACCTCCGGCAGCACTTCACCGGTCGCCGGGCTCACCCTTCCCGGCAAGTACTCTTCCACCTGGGGTTGACTGCTCATCGCGGCCTCGCTCGTTGATCTTTGGTAGCCCCTTCTTATTCGATCTCGACAACTTGGGCAATGCTTTGCCCCCCATGCCTCCACGAACCACTTGAAGTGACCTGACCGCGTTGCTAGGTTCCCCGCAGTTCAATACCAAAGGGGAGCCCCGACCTTCCCCGCAACCTGGAGGATTATGATACTGTCATTCACCACCCGACCCTGGACCCTACTGGCCGTATTCGCTCTCTTGGGGAGTTCCTTTTTCGCCACGGCCTGCGGAGAGGAAGACAAGGACCCCACGGACAGCCGCTATGATCGTCCTGAGGAAACCTTCACCATGATCTCCGATGAAGACATCGACCGCCTCATCGAGGTCGGCGCCGTGATCTATGAGGGCGATGATCCCCCCTCCATCGCAGGCGTCTACGACAGGGCCCACCGTACCGTGGAGTTCGACGACAACCCCGACAACATCGGCCTCACCATGTGCCGCAACATCTGGACCGTCGAGGAGACCGGCGAGGAGTTTCGCTATTCCACCTCCTCCGAGAACTACTCCAACTGCTCCGGTGGAAGCGAAGGGGTCGCAAGCTACATCTCCGGGGAAGGGAATTGCTTCACCCTCTTCTCGGCCTCCGAAGGCGAACGAGATGGCTGCGAATACTCTGGAGTCGGACTCATCTCCGGTTGTATCACCGAAGACGGCATCGAAGAGCACCAGACCGCCGGCCTCGCCCTGGAGCGCCCGGGAAGCGCCTGCGCCAGCCTGATCAACAACAACCTCATCTCCGACGTAGGGCACCGCACCATCAGCGAGACCACCTTCGTCGAACGAGTCGAGTAACCACAGGAAAAACGAAAGAGGTCAGAGGTCGTCTGCCGACCTCTGACCTCTGTCTTCTGACCTCTGTGAGAATACCGGAGGCGGGGCTCGAACCCGCACGGTGTCACCACCACCGGATTTTGAATCCGGCGCGTCTACCAATTCCGCCACTCCGGCGATCGGCCCACAGAACTACCTCAGGCCCCTGGACCTTTCAAGACGAAACTCACCGCTCGGTGCGTTGCATCCTCGACGCGGTGCGTCAATTTTTCGAATTTTCAGGGGAAGTGGTGAGGCCAATCACCACATTGCGAGGCAGGCTGCATCAGATGATTCGAGAATAAGCGATGTCCGCCGGTTTTGCAAGGCTATTTCACGCCCTCATGCCCGGGCTCGACGCCAATGACCCCGCAGCCTCGGAGCGTACGGATCTGGGCTCCCCGTATCGACCTCCCGAACCCAGGCGGAGTCCACGGTCAAGATCGCGCCTACGTTCACCGCTGTGGCCGGCTCGAACTCCACCTCTTCCCCCCACTCGTCGGAGACCCGAAACCGCTCCCCTGGCGACCGATACAGATGCAGGCCCTCTCTCGCCCAGGCCAAGAGCTCGTCGAGCTGCTCCGCCAGCGGCCCCGGCGCCACTCGTGCGGCGAGCCCCGCCTCCATCAATCGCCGCACCGTCGCAGTCCCTGCCTTCCCCAACCGGGCGGCGGTGAAGGCCATCGCCACCCCGTCGTCGAGCCACCTGTGGGCCACGCCCGACTGCTCGGCCCGGTGAAACTCATCGTGTGCCAGACGAGGGAGCACATCGTCCCCGGCGTCGGTGTCTCCTGAGGCGATCCCTGCGAAGCGCTCTCGATACCTCCACAAGCCAGCGTCGAGCGGCCGCCCGGGCACCACCAACAGCCCCCCGTCCACGGCCCCCACCCCCGCTCGGGGATGCATAGTGATCTCGTCGGCCCCCAGGGCCACCGTCGCGATCGCCCCGTCCACTCGATCGGCGACCACTACCTTCAGCCCCACCTCCAAGTGCTCCAGAGTCCGCAGCACCATGTCGGCGAACACCGCCTCGCCACCGCGCCCGCACAAGATCAGGGCCACCTCTTCGATATCTGACCCCCGAGCACGGTCGACGATCGCCGTCGTCAAAAGCCGCCCGGCCTCTTCGTCGGCGTCCACGGCGTACTCCCCGCCCCAATGAGCCACGTAGGCGAAGGTCGGAACTCCCAGAGAGTTCTCCAGCTCCCCCATCATCGCCGTCGCTTCTGCTGTACTCATCGCTCCCAGACCGGCTCCTCGTAGCTCCCTCCGCCGCGTGTCAGCGGGCGCTGCACCTGCCCGTCACGGGTCATTATGAAGAGCTGCTTGCCCGATCCGCCCCGATCGCTGGAGAAGAGGATGTACCGCCCATCAGGGCTGTAGCTGGGCTCAAAGTTATTGCCCTGATCCTGGGTCAGCCGCTCGATATTGCCGTCCAGGTCCACGGTGAACACGTCGTAGGCGTTGTACTCGTCACGGCCGGCGAACACGATCCGGTCTCCCCGGGGCGACCAATTCGGGGTGGTGTTATAACTCCCATGGAACGTCAGCCGTCGCTGATCCGTCCCGTCGGCGTTCATCACGAAGATATGAGCTCCGCTGGACCGCCCCGACACAAAGGCGATCCGCCGACAATCCGGGCTCCACGTGGGGCTCACGTCGATGTGCCGATTCTCCGTCAACCGCCGCTGAATCGCCCCGGACTGGGGATCGATCAAGTAGATATCGGTGTTCTCCGTCCCCCGAGCCAGAGTCACGGCGAGCTGGCCCCCGCAGTAGGCGGCCCCCGAGTTCTGTCCGGGCTGGCCGGAGAGCTTCTCCACCGAACCATTGCGGAACACGAAGAGATCCGGGTTCCCGTCTCGAAAGCTGGTGAAGTAAATCTGGCCCGGCGGCCCGAACCGAGGGATCAAGTTGATCCCGTTGAAGTTGGAGATCCTCCGCATCCCGGAGCCGTCGATCTCCATGGTGTAGATATGCTTCGCTCCCCCTTCGCTGCGCCGGGAAAAGGCGATCAGGCTCCCGAAGATCCCCGCCTCCCCGGTGTAGTACTCCATCACGGCGTTGATGAACTCGTTGACCTCCGCCCGAATCCCGGCTCGGGCCACAGGCTCGGCCTCCCAGTTCAGCTGCACCTGTCGGCCCTGCTCCACGGCGTAGAGCCGTAGATCCAGGTGGTACTCATCCCCTCGGCGGCTCACGGAGCTCTTGATCAGCCCCTGAGCCCCGACGTTCAGCCAGTTCATGAAGTCGATCCCCGTCGCCGACATCCCCTCGGCGTCGGTGTCGAAGAAGAAGCTATCCGTGGGCAATACCCGGAAGTATCCGGAGAGATCCAGATTTCGCCGCAAGATCTCCTCGATCTCCTCGGCGGCCTCCTCCACGTCGTCGCTCCCCAAGAGCGTGTCTGGCACCGCCAGGGGGATCAGCGTCCGCCGAGCTCCTACCCGCACATCGATCTCGATGCCCCGCTGGTCGAACTGCTCATCCTCCCGGGGCTCCGTGGGCTCCTCGGCGAAGGCCGCTCCCATCCCCACAATCAGAGCCAACACCACCGCGGCGACCGCGATCAACACGGAATACAACCCTCTACGAACACTCATCACACCTACCATGGCTCTCGCCTCCTACTGATGGATCAGCTCCCAGTTCGTCAGGGTCAACCCCTGACGAAGGACCTCGCGACGGAGGTCCGCCTGGTCCGGCATGGGCAGCGTCCTGCCGCCCCGCTGTCGTTCGAAACGCTGGATCACCCTCTCGATACTCCCGTCGAATTGCTCATTTCCACTCCGAGCCAGGATTCGATAGCTCGTCACATGCCCGGACTCCGAGAGCCGGACGTGCACCCGCACGCGCCCGTAGAGCTGTTGCAGCTCTTGCTCCGACAGGGTCGCCGGCACCTCCCAGTACCGCTGGATCTCCTGCAGCACCCGCACCTGGTAGGTCTGCATCATGTTCGCCAGGGCCTCGTCGGAGACCGTCCCCCCTTCCACTCCCAGGGGGCTCCCCTCGGGAACGTCGTCCCCGGGCCCCACGGAGTCCAGCCGCCCCAGAGCCGCCTCCCGCCGCCGCTGGCGCTCTTCCCTCGCACGCCGCTCTTCTTCTTCCTGGCGGGCCTCCTCTTCCTCTCGCTGACGCTGAATCGCCGCCGGGTCGGGCTCCACGTCCTCGGGCTCCGTGGCCGGCTGTGGGTCGGGCTCCTCCACGGTGGGGTCGATCACCACCGTATCCGCCTCGGGAGGCGAAAAGTCCCCGGGCAACCGTGGTAGCTCCGCAGAGTCCCTGATCTCTCCCAGAGCCAACAACTCCACCTCCTCGAAGACCACGTCCAGCGTCTCCGTGGGCTCCACCTCGGGCGCCACCAGCGCCGCGATCACCGCTACCAGAGCGATCCCACCGTGCAAGAAGAGGCTCATCACCACCCCGGCGGCCACCTCGGGCCACCGGACTGGATCCCTCTTCCCCGCCCGCGCTGTCGGGCTGATACCGTCCATCACATGCCAGTGGTCTGATATTCGGGGTTGGTGACCATCCCCACCTTTCGAACGCCGGCCAACCGAATTCGATTCATCGAGCCCACCACGAACCCGTAGGGGATCTCCGCGTGGGCCAGCAGATAGAGCTGGCCATCTTCCTGAAGCCGATGGTTGTTCTGCACTTTCTGCTGAAGCTCCTCAAAACAAGGCTCGAATCGGTCCGCCCCCTCCCGCTCCGTCGCCCCCGTGCAATCCACCAGGAGCGTCTCCCCCAGGTAAATCCGCAGGTCCTCGTCGATGGTCAGGATGATCTGGTCGATCTGGTCGAGGTCGATGCGGGCCTCGCTGTCTCGAGTCACAGGCAGGTCCATCTCCACCAGTCGCTGCTCTCGATCGGCCTCGTGCATCATCGGCGTCGCCACCATGAAGATCACCAGAAGCACCAACATCACGTCCACGAAGGGGGTGACGTTGATCTCAGACAACACCGTCTGCCCTCCCCCGTGACTTCCGCCGACTTGAACGCCCATGCTCTACCTCGACTCCTCGTCGCTCACTTAAAGAAGTGCCGCTTGACGATGTTCAAGAAGTCCGACGAGAAGTTGTCGATCTCCATCCCCTGGCCTTTGATCTTATTGACGAAGTGGTTGTAGGCCACCACCGCCGGGATCGCCGCGAAGAGCCCGGCGGCCGTCACGATCAGGGCTTCGGCGATCGGCTGACCCACCACATCGATCCCAGCGGCCTCCTGAACACTGATCTCCAGGAACGCCAGCATGATCCCCCACACCGTCCCGAAGAGGCCGATGAAGGGGGACGTGGATCCCACGGTCGCAAGGAAGGGAACCATCCCCTCCATCTGGCTGATCTCCTTTCGGGTCGCCCGTCGCAGGGCCCGCTCCACGTTCTCGATGTCCCCGAGTTGGTGCCGCATGGCTTCGCCGCCATCTTCGGCCTTCGTGGCGTTCTTCAGCTTGGAGAGCTCCACATACCCGGCCCGAAACACCTGGCTCACCGGCGCGTTCGGATACGCATCGGAGGCCTGGTAGATCGTATCCAGCCGCTTGGACTGCCAGAACACGTCCAAGAACTCCTGGTTCTGCTGCCGGGCTCGCCTCAGCGCCAGCCCCTTGAAGCCCATGATGTACCAGGACACGATGCTCAACCCGGCCAGCAGCACCAACACAGCGGTCACCACCGCGTCGGCTTCCAGCAAGATCCGGAAGACATCAGCCTCCGCGTGCCCCGCCGCATCTGCCACAAGAACCGGAGACAACACGAAATCGAACATGTCCGATTGCCTCGTCTACAGAAGGTTTGTACCCCGGCGAAGGACCACTTCCTTGGGTCTCCACCTCGCCGGTTTCCGGGCGCAGTGGTACCACGCGCCGCCGCTCAGGCGCAAACCTCTCGTCCCCTGGTTTGCATTCCATCACGGGAACTTCTCACTCCCCGAACCACAGCTTCAGCCCCAGACCAATCCCGACTCCATTGCCTCCCCGCAGCGCGAAGAGAAGCTGCAGGTTCTCCGTGCTCCGGTAGGTCAGCGCCAACTCGGGCACCCCGATCCGGCCCCGGCTCCGCTGCAGCCAACTCCCCATCCCCCGCTCAAAGGACGCCTGGAATCGGAGCTGACTCGTCAGGTTCAACGCCATAAACATCCGCATCGGCAGATACCAGCCGCTGTAGCTCATGGGAGACCACTCCCCCAGCCCGTCGGGGAGCCGATACCCTCGAACCCCCACCCCTAGGTCGAGGCCCACGGTCATCTGATCCAGGTGTTGATATAGCCTCCCCAGGTTCAACGACGACGTCGCCAACAACCGGGCGTCGAGCCGCTCGAAGGGATCATCCAGCCGGTACTGAAGATATGCCCCGTGCGCTTCGATCCCGAAACGGGTCTCCGGTGAAAAGCCCACCACCGGATACCACCGCCCCCGGACCTCATAGTTCGACATCCCATACCCCAGCTCCTGAGAGGTTCGTCCCTCCACGTGCAGGTGCCGTGTCCGACCGTAGAGCTCGGCCGTCGCCACGTGGCGCATGGACAGCCCCGCGGGACGCCAGTAGTCATACCTCAGCGCCCCGCCGACCCCCACGTGATTGGCCGTCGAAGGCGGGATCCCCAGATCGTCTCGGTAGGCCGTCCCAAAGATATCGACCAACCACGACGTCCCCAGGAGCCCGGCCCCCAGAAACCACAACTCCCGTCGCCGGGCGTCTACCTCGGCGATGCCCGTGCCTCGCACCCCGAGCACCATCCCCGTCCCCAGCATCGACAGCCCGATGAGCTCCAACGCCAGGAGCGACAGCGCCGTCCGAGAATCCTCCAGTTGCCAGTGTCCGGCGCCGTGAACCACAGACCCTGCGAAGAGCGCGAAGATCGTCGCATGCGCCCGGGAGCGGTCCGACAGAGTGTCCTCGAACACGAACCCCGCCTCCCGAAGCTCTTCGTCGGTCATCGTCGACAGGTCTCGGCGAATCGTGTCCCGCTCCCGATCGAGCTGCCCCTGTCGCTCCTCAAAGGCTTCTGCCGCCGGCTCCGACGGCTCCTCCGCCCAGGCCATCGATGACGTCATCAGCAGACCCCACAGGGTGGCCACCCATATCGCCCCCGCCAGGCCCTGGCTGACGGTCTTCATCACGGTCCTTCCAGGGCACCCGCCTCGTCTACGTCCAGGGGCGTGCGGACCCTGTGATCGTAGACCGCCCACTCTCCGCCCTGAACCCTCAAGAACCGCAGGTACCGCTGAGGCTCCCCGTCGGCCCTGTATCGGAACCTCCCGGCCGCCCCGTGGGTCCACTCCTCGGCCTCCAGGGCCTCCACCAACCCCGAGCCCGAGACCCCCCGCTCCAAGAGCAAGCTCCTCAGGTGGAGGATCGTGTCGTGAGCGAAGATCTCAAAATGGTCGGCTCGCCGGTCGTAGATCGCCTCGTAGATCCCGGCAAACTGCCGGGTCTCGGACTCCCCGAACACCGGCGAGTACCAGGCCGGGATCAACGCCCCGTTCACGTAGCTCGACGCCTGGTGCAAGAGCATCGGGTCCTGCCACAGGCTGGTCCCCAGATAGTGCACGTGGATCCGTTGGCTCCGAGACGGCGGTCGCCGATCCGGCGCCAGCCCCCAGATATTCTCCTGAGCGAAGAACGCCGTGACCTCCGCCACTTTCGACCCCGTGTCGGGCAAAAAGATCACGTCTGGACGGCTCCGAGCTACCTGGCGCGCCACATCAGAGAAATCCGACGACGACCGGTCGTAGGGCACCTCGGCGACCACCTCACCGCCCTGGCGCCGAAACTCCTCGGCGAAGGCGTAGGCCATGGTCTGCCCGTATCCCATGTCGGGAAAGACCACCGCCGCCCGTCGATCCTCCAGGGCGTGAAAAGCCAGCGTCGCCGCCGCCTGCGCTTCGGCGACGGCGTTCAAGAAGTTGCGATACACCGGCGACGGGACCTCGGCCTCCTCCTCGTCGGCGCCCCGCACGGCCTCGGCGGTCATGGCGATCACCGGCACGCCCCGCTGGCGAGCCGGCTCGATCAGCTCACGGGCCTGCCCGGTCTGTAAGGGGCCCACCACGGCGAGCACCCCGAGCTCCACGAGCCGCTCATAGCCCCCGGCGGCGTCACCATGGCTGTCCTCGATCACCAGGGTGATCCGCGGATCTCCTGCCACATGGAAGGACCGCTGCGCCACGAGCATCCCCGCCAGCGCGCGTCGCCCCACGGACCGATCCGACCCGGTCAGGGGCAGGAGCGCCCCGATCAGGATTCGCTCCGGGCCGGCGACGCTGGCCAACGCCGTCGACAGCTCTGCCGCCCGGCTCGTCGCATCGACGGCCAGGAGATCGGGAGCCACCTCGTTGAAGAGCTCCTGCAAGACCTCCCGGCTCTCATCGTCCTGAGGCTCTCCCACCAGGTGCCGCAGCAGGGACCACCCCCCCACGGCCCGGCTCAACGAGAACTCCTCGGTCATCAGCTGTCGGGCCTGATCGAGGCTCAGATCGTCGCCGGCCGTGAACGCCCGAGCCACGGCGAAGCGCTCCTGCGCCGGCACCTCTTCCGCAGTGGTCTCCAGCGCGTCCGGGAGCTCTTCTTCGGCCTCCGCGGTCGCCACCAACTCATCGTAATACTTGGCCCAGGCTCGCACCGCATCGGCGGGCCGACCATTCTCCATCAACCCCTCGGCCACCAGAGGCCACACCCACTGCCGATCCTTCTCCAGGACCACCGGGCTCAGCGACGGACCGGGATACTCTCCCAACGTGGCCAGCGCTCGCTCCACGTTCCCGGCTCCCGCACGCCCTACCGCGAGGTACACCGCGGCCCCGAACCGGATCCGATCATCGACCCGCCGGGAGCTCACAAGTCCCCCCAGGAGCCCCTCGGCATCCCCGCTGAGCTCTCTCGACTCTTCAAAGAGCGCCTCCAGATCCCCGAGCTGCGCCCTCCCGATGTAGAGCTCCGCCAGGGTCGCCACCTCATCGCCCTGGTGGCTCGACTGCAGAACCCGAAACGCCTCCTCGGCCTCGGTGTACCGCCCGGCCTCCAGATCCTCCAGCGCGGCGTCGAACTCGGCCTGCACCTCCGGCGAGGCCGACCTGATCGGTGGCGCATCCTCCCGGTCTGCCGTCGACGGCTGAGGCGTGGTGCACCCCGTCACGACCAGCGCGCATACCACCCAACCTATCCATCGCGTCACTTCCATCTTCGGAGCCTTCATCGTCCCCAGGGAGCCATCGAAACGCTGCTTCACCCACCCCTTAACCGTGTACCACAGCCCTGGCCTTCCCTGAAATTCTTGGCACCCGGCGGCCGCGGCATCCCCTCAGCCCAGCGGGCCCCGACGGTGCCGCACGCTCTCGATATGCCGAGCGTGCCGAAAGGCGCTCTGCTCCTCGGTCAGCCCCGCCTCCGCCCGATCACAGATCCCGAGGTTGAAGACCATGCACTTCGGCCCCCCTCCTCCCTTGCCGAAGAACTCCGACACGTCCACCTCGACCACCTCGATCCCCAGCTTCCCAATGGCCTTCTGCGTCTTCTTTCGGACCCCCTTGGCGCAGAAGAGGTACCGGTCCTCCCCCACCTCCACGTAAAAGGAGTTCCCCAAGAACTTCACGGCGTCCTTCTCTTCTACTTCCACCAGACGATCCTTAAACACCTTCTTGAGCTTTTTCTGAGACTTTGCATCAAAGGCGTCCAGGTATGCCAGGCAGGGCCCTCCGAGGTCGCAGAGCGCTGTATCCCCGTGGTAATACTTCGGATCCTTGAGCTTCAGCGACAAGAGATCCTCCTCCAGCGCCGACTGCAGCCACTCGCCCACGTCGGGATCGCTTCGAAAGCCGTGGGTGAACACCCACACTTGCTCGTCGCCTCGGCCGATGGGAAACGCGTCGGCCTCCCCCTCAAAGCTCCACTGCTCGGGGTAGTCGCTGACCCGGATCCCGAAGTTCTGCATGAACTCCGCGAACCGCTGGCTCTCGCCCATCCGGTGATCCACGGCGAAGTGACTCGGGATGAACGTCTTCTGCGGCGACGGACGCTCCTCCAGCCTCCCCAACAAGAGACCGGCGTTGGCCGTGAACACCATCCCCGTCAGCTCCGGCGTGGCGTCGGCCACGTATACATCGAGCCCGGCCCCGAGCAGAGCGTCCACGTAGGCGTTCCACTGCTCAATTGCGACCTGGGAGTCCACCTTCTTGAGCTCATCCTTCTTCGTCCGGGTGTGGGGGTTGGCTCCCCCCCGGATGGCAAAGTGTCGGGGATGGGTCATCAACACAGATGGCTTCATTCAAGACCTCGAAGTTCGAGAAAATAAGAGCCCTTGCGGGGCGACGGATCAGAAGAGCTGATCTTCGCCGCCTGTCGAGGGGGTCTCGGGGTGTTGTAGGGAAAGATCCAGCAAATGGGTGGGCCGAACATTGCTCATGGCCGCCAGGATACTGTGCCGGATATGGGGAATCGTCGTCTCCAGCTCATCGAGCTTCTGGCGCACGAACCGACGCTGCCCCTCCACGCTTCCGCAGAGGGTACAGGGGATGATGGGAAAACCCATCAGCTCCGAGAACTCTCGGATCTCCTCTTCGGGCACATAGATCAGGGGACGAATCACGGAGAACCGCCCATCGTCGGTGCGATAGGACGCCGGCATCCCCTGGATCTGCCCGGCGTGAAAGAGGTTCAACAGGAGGGTCTCCACGCTGTCGTCTCGATGGTGCCCGAGGGCGATCTTATTACACCCCAGCGCCTCCGCTCGGGTGTAGATGATCCCTCGTCGAAGCCGGCTGCACAGCGAGCATGGCGTCGCACCGGCCGGGAGCTTCTCCTGCACCACCGAGTAGGTGTCCTCCTCACAGATCTCAAAGGGGACGCCCCGATCCTCCAGGTAGCCTCGCAGCACCCCCTCGGGGTACCCGGGCTGCTTCTGATCCAGGTGGAACGCGGTGATCTGAAACGTGACCGGCGCCCGGTGCCGAAGCCCTTCCAAGAGTTCCAGCAGGGTGTAGGAGTCCTTCCCGCCGGAGACACAGACCATGATGTGGTCGCCATCGGCGATCAAGTCATAGTCTTGGATCGCCTTCGCCATGCGACGCTGCAATCTCTTTCGTATCCGATCCACCTCGGCCATCGCCCTATCCTTCGTCAAGCCCGCTCTTTTCGGCGGGGGACTATACCCCACCGACCCGGTCGCGCTCAACCTCGGTCTGGCCGCTATTTTTCCCCCTCGCCGACGAGCTCCTCCCACAGGGCCGTCCACCCCACCCTCTGGCCCCCGGCGGCGGCCTCGCAGTACTGGGAGCGAGCCCAGAACCCCTTGGAACGATGGCCCCCCTCCCAGAGCGCTGCCCGGGAGTGGGGCTCAGCCCCGAAGAACCGCCCGTAGGCCAGCGGGTGGCCATGGTCGGGCCCCACCATGGGCCCCACGGGGAACCCTTCCTTTCGCAACCACTCTCGCAGCGCCCACACCGACCCCGGGGGCCCATCACCGGACAGCCAGTGATAGGCCATCAACTCCCCGCTCCTGGTCAACGTCGCCGCCAGATCGGCGGCCTTCACCACGGGCTTCTCTCCCTGCACCGCTCCCCCGATGAGCTCCATCCCGTGGACCACTGTCTCCTCGGGCAGCACCCACAACTCGGCCCGCTCGTAGCTCCCATCTCCCACCACCTGCACCGCTACCGCGTACACTCCGGGATCCATCCCCACCCGCATCCGGAACTTCGCCTCTCCGGCGCCGTTCGTCCGAGCCTCGGCGACCTGGGAGAACCCCCCGCAGGACCCCACGAAGAGCCGCAGCCAGTCCTCTGGCAGGGGCTCCCCACCGTAGGTCACCTCCACCGTCAGATGCATGGGCTGCCCGGGCCTCACGATCTGGTCGAAGACCCGAATCGTCGACGGCGCCCCCTCGGAGAGCTTCCGGTTTGCCAGCGTCCGGAAGGGACCCCGGGCCGGCGGCCGAAACGCTCCGGTGGCGCAGTTCCTCAACCTCCGCACGTCCCCGGGATCCCTGGGCGGCGTCTCCAGAACCGGCGAGAGCTCTCCCGACATCAGCCCGGCGTACAAGAGCGCCGGATCGAGCTCTCCCGTCCTGCCCGCCCCGCAGGCCCCGACCACCACCACGACCCACCCCAACAGCACAACCGCTCCCCATCTCATCGTCTCCCCCCTCCTGACCGGATGCTTCAAAACTAAGGCCCCGATCGGCCCCCTCAATTCGTCGTTACATCTTGAAAGCCCGGGCCTGATGGCGCACACTGTCTTCGCAACTGGTGCTGTTCCGTTGGAGCTGTCCGCTGGCCTCCCCCCAAGGAGTTCCCCATGAGCCTGACCCTGGAAGACCTCGAAAACGCTGGATTCCCCACCGAGAACTTCCCCGAAGATCTCCCTACCCCCGGCGAAGGGAATATCTACTCCAAAGAGCTGGACGGGAAGAAAGCCCTGTACCGCTACCAGGTCAACGTCGACGGCGCCACCTACGCTATGGAGGTCCTTTTGGATCTCGCCACCGCTCCCGACCCCGCCGAAGGCGTCGGCTTCATGCTCAACCAATTCGCGTTCCTCTGGCGCCAGGACCGCTCCCAGGTCCTCGTCCAGCCCGACGGAGCCTGCCGGCGGATCAACTTCTAAGTCGCCCTCCTCTGGAGCCCTGACGATGTCCCACACCACGGGGATCATGTTCTTCTGCCTGGGCAACATCTGCCGGTCTCCGCTGGCGGAGGCCCTCTTCCGCCATCACGCCGAAGCCCGAGACCTGGCCCACCGCTTTCACATCGAATCCTCCGGCACCAGCGCCTACCACGTCGGCGACCCTCCGGACCCGGGCAGCGTCCGAGTCGCCCGCAACCGCCTGGGATTGGACATCACCTCCCAGCGCTCCCAACAGCTCACCTCCGACCACCTTTCCCGGTTCGACTTCGCCGTGGCCATGGACGCCTCCAACCTGCAGAACGCCCGCCGGCTCACCACCACCCCGGCCTCCCGCCTCCTCTTGCTGCGGGACTTCGAGCCCGACCCGTCTCTCCACGGCCGCGACGTCCCCGATCCCTGGGGAGGAGGCCCCCGGGGCTTCGACGAGGTCTTTGATATCGTCCATCGGTGCACCGAAGGCCTCCTTGATCATCTCCTGACACTTCAGGCCCCCCCATGAGAACCCTTCTCCCCCTGCTGACCGCCTCTCTCCTCGTCACCGCGGCCGCCTGCGACCGCCCCCCTTCTCAGGACACGCCCCCCACTTCTCCTCCCGCTGAGGCCCCTGAGGAAGACACCGCTCAGGTAGACCAACCCCACGATCAAGCCGTCGACACCGATTTTCAGTCCGAGCGTGACGCCATGGTAGACGATCATATCCGCGCCCGTGGGATCTCCAACCCAACGGTCCTTCAGGCCATGCGCGACGTGCCCCGTCACGCCTACGTCCCCGAGCCGATCCGTGACCGGGCCTACCAGGACAGCCCCCTGCCAATCGGCTACGAACAGACCATCTCCCAGCCCTATATCGTGGCTCTGATGACCGAACTCCTGGAGGTCACCCCCGGTCAGAAGGTCCTGGAGATCGGCACGGGCAGCGGCTACCAGGCCGCCGTCCTCGCCGAAGTCGGCGCCGAGGTCTTCACCATCGAGATCATCTGCGAGCTCGCCGAGCGGGCCAAGGCCGACCTGATTGCCACCGGCTACGACGAGATCCACGTTCGGTGTGGCGACGGATACCAGGGCTGGCCCGAAGAGGCCCCCTTCGAGCGCATCATCGTCACCGCCGCCCCTCCCGAACTCCCCCAGGCCCTGGTGGACCAACTCGCTCCTGGCGGCCGCCTCGTCGTCCCTGTCGGGGAGGAGAGTCAATCCCTGCAGGTCGTCACCAAAGACGAGGACGGAGAGGTCCACGTGGAGGACACCCTCCCCGTCCGGTTCGTCCCGATGGTCCCCGGCGACTGACCCAGTTCACTTCAGCCAGTTCGCCTTAGCTCACACGTCCAGAGATGCCAGCGCCGCCTTGGTGGCCTCGTGATCGGGATCCACCCGCAGGGCCCGCTTGAACATGTCTCGGGCTCCCCGCTCGTCACCATCCATCTCCCGGATCGCCCCCAGGTGGAAGTACACGTCCACCTTGTCGTCGTTGTCCTTGATGTTCATCTGATGGAGCAGCAGGATCTGGAAGGTCTTGCGCGCCTGCTCCCAATCCTGGCCCCGGAACGCCAGCTTCCCGAGGCTCAGCAGGTTCGGCACGTAGGTCGCGTCGATCCGATGGGCGTCCTCGAAGGCTTTCTTCGCCCCCTCCAGATCTCCCTGCTGCTCGGCGAGCTTGCCCCGCAGGTGGTGGAACCGCACCACCTCCTTCATCTTTCGGGCCTCCGTCAGGGACTCGATGATCGCCTCCAACACCGGGGCGGCTTGTTCGAACCGCTCCCCTTCGATGTAGGCGTCCAACAGCGGCTCCACCAGCTCCAGATCGTCGTCTTCGCTGAGCGCCACGGCGGCCTCCAGCGCCTGAATTCGGGCGTCGCCGCCGTCGAGATACTTCCGCGCCACTTCTCCCATCTCCAGGTAGATCTCGATCTTCTTCGCCGCTGAGTCCACGCTCTCCACCCGGCGACTCAACAGGTTGTACAGCCCCGTTCCATCGCCGGTCTGCTCATAGAGCTTCTGTAGCCGCTGCTCCAGCGCTGCGTCTCCGGGAGCTGAAGCCAGGAGCACCTCCACGACCTCGGCGGCGGCCGCCAGATCGCGAGCATCCTGCTCCAACGTCCGGGCCTTCTCGTCGAGCAGCGCCCGGCGCTCCTCATCGTCTGCGGCCTTCTGGATCCGCTCGTCCAGGATCGCCACCACCGCCGGCCAGTCCTTGCGGGCCCGCTGGATCTCTTCCAACCGGTCCATGGCCAACGCGTTCTGGGGATCGAACTCTCGGGCCAGGGTCGCAAACTCCGCGGCCCGATCCAGGACGTTCAACTTCTCCTGAGCGATGATGGCCATCTCCAAGAGGTACCCCGAGTTGGCGCTGAGGTCCTGAGATTGCTCCACCCGCGTCGTCAACAAGTCGATCAGACGCTCCCACTCCCGCTCTTCTCGATATAAGGTGCCCAGGGCATCGAGCACCTTGGGGTTCGTGGGATCGATCTCGGTGGCCAACTGATAATCCTCGATGGCCCCCGCCACGTCGGAGTCGGCCCGGTACCGAACCTCGGCCCGACGGATCAACAGCCGCAACACCTCCTGCGGATCCTCGCAGCCCTCCAGCTTCTCGTCCACGATGGTCCGCAGGGCCTTCCAATCCTCCAGCCCCAGGTAGACCTCCTCCAACATCTCTAAGAGCAGCGGCGAACCGGGCTCGATCCGCAGCGCCTCCTCGATCGCCCCTCGCCCTCGCCGGAAGTCTTGAAGCTCTCGCACGTAGAGCGAGCCGATCTCCACGTAGAGGTCGTACCGGGCCCCCTCGTCGCTCCGATGGTTCAACAGGCGCTCCAGGATGCCCACCCGAGCCTCCCAATTCTCCGTCAGCTCATGCAGCCGAGCCAGGGTCTCCAACCGCTCTTCGGTCTCCCCGTCGAGCACCAGGAGCTGATCCAGCGCCGTGACCGCCCCCTCGTAGTTGGGGATGCTCAACTGCACCGACAAGAGCTCCGTGTAGAGCTCGATCTGCTCGTCACCATCGAAGGTGTTCTGCACTCGCGCCGACAACACCGCTGCCAGGCTGGGCTTGTCACCCTCTTGCCGGGCGATCCTCTCCAGGATCCCCAGGGCCTCTTCGTGATCGGGCTCCAGATCGAGGACCACCTGGTAGAGCCGAGACGCTGTCTTGGTATCTCCTATCAGGTTCAACGCCCGGCTGCCCCCGGCCTCGGCGAGCTCGAGCTTTCGCACCGGGTCCCCCAGGTCGGTGACGATCCCCTCATAGACCTCCACCAGCCCCGGGACCCGCTTCAGCTCCTCGGCCAGGGCCTCCAGCCGCTCCTGCACCTCCCCGTCGTGGGGGTCGGCTCGCAGCGCTTCCAGCCAGTGATCGAAGGCGCTCGATCGATCCCCGAGCTGCTCGTACTCGATCGCCGCTGTCTGGCGGAGCAGGTCAGCCCGTTCGGGATCGCTGTCTACGTCTTCGAGCTTCATCAAGAAGAGCTTCACCAGCTTCGACCAGTGGTCCTGATCCCGGTACGCGGGCTCCAGCAGCTCCAAGATCTCCCGCCGCAGCTCCCGATCCACACAGAGCCGCTCCAGCCCCTCGATGGCTCCCCGGTGAGTGGGCTCGTCGAGGAGCACCCGACGATACTCCTCGAAGGCCGCCGCAAGATCCTCGTCGACCACCTCTCGGAGATACCCGAGCTGGTACCGGGTCTGCACCTCGGCCTCGCCGGTAACCACCGCCAGCTTGCTCTCCAACACCCCCGCCAGGTTCGGCCAGTCCTGCTTGGCCTGATAGATCCGGTCCAGCCAGTTCAGCGCCTCCACATCGTACTCATCGATCTCCCGCACCGCTTCGAAGTGCGCGATCCCCCGGTCCAGGTCTCCTCGGCCTTCGGTGTATGCGATCCCCAGCGACAGATGCATCGACCGCAACACCTCCGGCGACTCCGGCTCCCCGGCCAACACGGCCTCGTAGATGGCGATCAAGTCATCGACAGCGTTCAGCTCTACCGCCAGCCGCTCCAGCTCTTGCCGAACCCCCTCGACGCCGGGGATGATCTGCACGCCCTTGCTCAGAGAAGCGAACGCCTTGATCGGCAGCTGAAGCTTCTCGGCCTGGAGCTCCGCGAGCCCCAGCAGCTGCTCCCCACAGTACTCCGGATCCTCCTGGGTGACCTCGATCAACCGCTCGTAGAGCGCCTCCAACTCCTCCCACTCTCCGGCCGCCTCATGGGCCGCCTTCAAGACCTCGGCGGCCGGTCGCCGCACGCTCTCATCTCCCAAGAGCCTCAAGAGCGCGCCCCGGGCTTCATAATTGCCCGAGTCCCGCTCCAGGGCCGCCGCGAAGTGCTCGAAGGCCGCCATCGGGTCACCGACCTCTTCCAGTTGCACCTCCCCCATTCGCACTTCGAACTGGTTAGCCCCCTCCACGGTCTCGGCCTGATCCCTCCGAGTGCCCAGAATCTCCAACACCTCCGGCCACCGACCCAGGTCGGCATAAAGAGCCGTCAACGCCTCCAGGGACTCCTCGTCGTCGGGCGAGATCGCCAGCACGTCGTGGAAGCACCCCAGCGCGTCTTCCCTCCGCTCCAGATGATCCCGACGGATCTCCCCGAGCCGCCGCAACGCCCGGGCCCGCAGCGGCTCAGCGTCGATCAGCTGCAGCTTATCCAGCAGCAGGTCCTCCAGGCTCTGCCAATCCCCCACGGTGTCGTAGAGCCGCTCCAGGATCACCAGATGGGAGAGCTCCGAGGGCTCCTCGTTGCGGATCGCCTCGTAGAGCCGGATCGCCTCCTTCGGATCGTTGAGCACCTCGTCGTAGATCCGGGCGATCCGCTTGCGCAGGTCCACCTGCGCGTCCGGGTCGTACTCCACCGCCAGGCGCCGCTCCAGGATCTTGACCAGGGGCTCCCACTTCTGCATCTCCCCGTAGAGCTCCTGCAACTTCTCCAGCGCGATCTCGCTCTCCACAGAGATCTCTACGGACTGCTGGTAGGCCGCCACGGCGCTCTCTTTGTCTCCGATGGGCCCCTCATAGATCTGGGCGATGGCCGCCAGGATATGGCCCTGATGGTCCACGTCATCGCTCTCCCCCAGGGCCCGCAAATAGGTGGGCACGATCCGCTCCCAGGCGTCGAGCTCATGGGCCAGGGCTTCGATGGCCTCGGCGAGCTCTTCGTTGGTCGGATCCATGCAGAACGCCTGGGTCAGGGTCATCAGCGCCTGCACCCGATCCGAGGGATCCTGGCTCGACATCAGCAGGAGCTCGGCCTTCTTCACCAGGAGCTCGTGCTGCCGCTCCGGATCTTGAGAGAGCAAGATCTGCTCGTCCAAGAGATCGTCGATCCGCTGCCAGTTCCGCTCCGACTCGTAGTGAGCTCGCAACAGGTCGATGATCTGATGCCTCAGGGGCTCCCAATCCCCCTCCCGGCTCGCCAGGTCTCGCCGGATCCCCTCCAGGGCCCGCGACGACTCCCCGTGATTCTCCTCGGCCAGGATCTCACCATAGAGATCCACCGCTTCCTGCAGAGCGTTGAGCTCGGTTTCCAGCAGCTGGGCCAGAGCAAACCGGTTATGCCGGAGCACCTCCGGATCGGAGGCCCCGGCGATCCGCTGCCGATAGATATCGGCCAGCTCGTACCACCGCGCCACGGACACCAGAATCCGCTCCATCGCTGACCGATAGGCCTCCTCCCCGGGAGCGATCTCCAGGAGCCGGGCGTACACGTCCACCGTGGCGTCCACGTCGTGGAGCACGTCCTCGTAGAGGGACGCCAGCTTCTCCAGCCACCGCTGCGACTCCTGCTCATCGCCGGCGAAGTCCGCTCGGTTTCGATAGAAGTCCGCCAGGTCGTGCCAGGTCCGCTGCCGCTCCAGGAGCCCTTCCATCACGGAGATCACCCGCTCGTCATCGGGCAAGAGCGAAAGCGCCTGCCGAGCGGCCTCCGACGCCTTCACCAGATCTCCTAACCTGTCCGCATTGAGCGACGCCAACTCCAGGCACAACCGGCCCCGGAGGTCGTCTTCGATCTCAAAGTTCTCCTCCAGAGTGGCCTCGATGATCCTGGCGAGCTGTGGCCAGGCCTGGGCCCGGGCCGACAGACGCCGCAACCGGTCGGCCACCACCTCGTCGGAGGGATCCTCTACGTAGAGCCGACCGGCCACGCACCAGGCCCACTTCGGCTCCTCCAGCTCCTGGTCCAAGAGCTCCAAGAGCTCCCGCAACCACACCAGCCGCTGGTGCCGGTCCTCTGTCGCCGCTGCCCGGGCCTCCAACACGGCGGCCAGCTCCTTGGCGTCTCCCCCACTTCGGTACACAGGCTCCAGCAACCGCCCCGCTTCGGCGCGATACTCGTCCTCGTCGGCGAAGATCTCCTCCAGGGCCTGGATCGCCTGACCGTGCTCGGCGTCCACCTCCAGAGCCCGCCCGAAGAGCTCCACGGCGCGTTCCAATTGCCCCAGCGGCCCCCGGCAGAGCTCGGCCAGCTTCAGCTCCGCCTCCAGCACCAGTGAGGGATCCGTCCCATGAACCGCCCGATCCTCGTAGAACCGGGCCAGGTCTTCCCACCGCTCCTGGTCTGCGAGCAGCCGCTCCACCTCGGCGATGGCCGCCCCGTTCCGCTCGTCCAGGATGCGGACCCGCTGCAGCGTCTCCACCGCCCCGAAGCCATCTTCCAGTCGAACCTCCTGGATCTTGGCCACCTTCAACAGGAGGTCCACGCTCTCTTCAAAGTCCTCTCCCAGGATCGCCTCATGGCGTCGCTCGAAGAGCTCGACCAGGTCGTGCCAGCGCTCCTGCGCGTCCAAGAGCTCGCTCAACGACAGGTAGGCGTCCTCCTGGGTCGGCTCCTGGGCGAGCACGTCTCGCAGATAGGTCTCCGCCTCGACGCCATCGCCCAAGACGTCGCGCCACAGCCGGGCCAGGATCAGCCGCAGCTCCGTCCCCAGATCGGGGTCGGTCACCAGATCCAAGACCTCCGACAAATGCTCCACCAGATCCGCCCAGGCCTCCTCTTTGGTGGCCACGTCGATCAGGGCTTCCCGATACCGGTCGGAGTCCAGGTCCAGCTTCCAGGCCTCCCGGTAGCACTCCATCGCCTCCTTGGGCTGCTCCAGACGATCCATGTGGATCACGGCGCATTGCCCGAAGATCTCGGCCTTCTCCAGGGGGTCCAGAGCGTGCTCTCGACGCCGCTCCAGGAGCTCCAGGAGCTCACCCCACCGCTTCTCCTCGCGGTAGATCCCCTCCAGGTCAGCGGCCACCTCGGGCAGCCAGGTGTCCTGCTGCGCCAGCGCTTCCAGGGCCTTCACCGCGTCGGGCTGCCCCGCGATTCGACCCAGTACGCCGCGATAGATCTGTAGGGCCTGCTCCACCTCGAAGAGCTCCTCAACGAAGACCCTCCCGAGGCGCAGCTCCAGGTCGAGCTGAAGCTCCGGTTCAGCCTGCGCCGGCCCCTCGAGCCGACTCGTCGCGACCTCGGTCCACTCCGCCCACCGCGCTTCCTGCTCCAAGAGCCGGTCCAGGTTCTCCAGCGCCTTGCGGTGCTCCGGCCGCTCTTCCAGCATTCGCCGATAGACCTCGACGGTCTGCTCGATGTCGTTCAGCTCTTCCTCGGCCAGGGTCGCCCAGCTCTGGTACACCACCAGACGGGGCCCTCCGGACTCCACGATCTCCGCCTTCAGGCGCAGGAGCTCGACCAACTCGAAGTGCTGGTCCTCGTTTCGATACAACCGCTCCAGAGCCTCCAGAGCCTGCAGATCGTCGGGCTCCATCTCCAGGATCTGCCGATAGGTGTCGATGGCCTCCACGTTCTGCAGGAGCTCCTCTTCCTGCAGCACACCGATCCGCCTCAACAGGCGCAGCCGGTCGTCGGGATCGCAGAGCTCCGACCGCAGCGACAGGACCTCCACCAGCCGGTCCGTCTGAGACGTCGCCTCGTAGAGCCGCTCCAGCGCCTCCAGGACGTCCAGGTCCCGGGGGTCGATCTCCAGCGCCTGAGCGTAGTAGTCGATGGCCCGTTCCGCGTCGTCGAGCTTCCGAATCGCCAGCAGCCCCAGCTCTTTCCAGATCTCCAGGGCCCCGTCGGGCGACACCTCTTCGGCGGGAAACTCTCGCTGCTCATACCACTGCGTCCACAGCGGCGGCGCCCACCCGTCGGCGTCGGGATTCTCTCCGTGAATCGCCGTCTCCAACGTGTTCATCGCCTCATCGATTCGACCGGTCCCGTTGGCCAGTTCCATCAGCCGTCGCCGCCGATCGGGATCGTCGGGCTGCACCAACACCGACGCCGCCAGCGCGTCGAAGGCTCCGTTGGGATCGCTGAGCTTCTTCTGCCGCAACCCGGCCAGCTCATCGAGGAGCTCCAGCCGCTGAAACTGTCCCTCCTCCGAGAGATATCGCGCGCAGAGGACGTCGTTGAGCCGGTCGTACTCTCCCCGGATTCGGTAGATCGGCTCCAGAGTCCGCACCAGCTCCAGCCGCAGGTTCAAGTCTCCCCGCTCGGCCAGGGCTCCATCGACCTCCCGGGCAAACTCCAACACCTCGTCGTCCCCCGGATCGTCTTCCAGCAGCTCGCAGAGAATCGTCACCGCCCCCTGGGTGTCGTCGACCCGCTCCTGTCTCAATACGGCCAGCTTCTTCAAGAAGCCCCGGCGCCGCTCGGGCTGGATCGTCTGCTGCGCCTGCTCGGCCAAGAGACCGTCCAGATCGTGCCACCGCTCTTGCCGCCGCAGCAGGTCTTCCAACTCATCGACGGCGGTGTCCAGCTCCGGGTCGTAGGTGAGGACCTCCTGGAAGACCAGGGTGGCCTCCGGGGCGTCGTCCAGCGCGGTCGCCAGGATCTGCCCGGCCTCCATCAAGATGGTGACCCGATCATCATCGAGCTCCACCAGGGGCGCCCGGGACCGCATGGCCCGCACCAGATCTTCCGGTCGGTTCGTCTTTCGATACAGGCGCTCCAGCGCCTCCAACACCGCCATGTCCAGCGGGTCGTACTCATGAAGCCGCTCCCAGGCCAGCAGCGCCTCCTCGGTCTTCTGCAGACGGTGTTCGCGGATCGCCGCCAGGTGCCGCAACAGGTCGAACCGGGTGGGAGACTCATGACCCTCCAGGGGGCTCTCCTTGGAGAACATCTCCTCGATCAACTCCCACTTGTTCAGCCTCGCCCCGAGCTGCTCGAACCGCAGCCAGATATCGTCCCGCTCGGGATCGATCTCGAACTGTCTCCGGGCGTAATCGAAGGCCTGCTCGATATCCTCCAGCTCGTCGGCGCAGAGGGGGATCAGCTCGTCGAGGATCTCCTGCTCCTCAAAGGGGTCGTCGCAGACCCGAAGCCGAGCCGCCAGGGCCTCCGCCAGGGGCGCCGCCTGCCGGGAGTCCCGAAAGATCGGCTCCAGGATCAGCGCCGCCTCCCGGGCCAGGCTGTCGTCGGCAAGGAGTCTCCGCGTAGCCTCCAGGGCCTCCTGATTCTCCGGCTCCTCTCCAAGGAGCTCCCCGTAATACCGCAGCGCCTCATGGGGATCGTCGAGGTGGTCCAGGTAGACCCCGGCGAGCTCCAGCTTGGCCGCCCACTGGGCCTGCATGGAGTCGAACCCGGCCAGGGGCACCTCCCGCAGCAGGTAATCCACCACGTCCATCCACCGCTCGTCCTCTCGGGCCAGCTCTTTCGACCCCCGAATCGCCCCCAGGTGGTCCGGGTTCAGATCCAGAATCCTCGAGTAGGTCTGCCGGGCCGCGTCTCGCTCCTCCAGGTGGGCTCGCTGCACGTCGGCGATCTTCGACAGCTGGTCGATCAGATCGATCTCGGCGGCCCCCTGCTCGGTCAGGACGTCCATCTGGGCTCGCAACACCGCGACCCGTCGCTCCCCGTCGCCCACCTGATCGTAGAGCTCTTCCAGGTACGCCAGATAATCCACCCGCTGCGGCGAGTTCTCTCGGAGCGCCTCGAAGGTCTCGATGGCCCCTTCGGGATCCTCCAGGTCGCTCCATCGGATCAGGGCACATTGGGCCCAGATCTCATGCTTCAGCTCTTCGTCCTCCAGCTCATCGGCCCGCTCTCGAGCGGTCTCCACGACCACCTGAAGCATCCCTGTCTGCCGACCCAGCTCCTCGGCCCAATCGAGCACCCCATCGGCGCCGGGGTTCAAGGCGAACGCCTTGATCACCCACGCCAGCGCCCCGTCGGCTCGCTCTCGCCCTTCTTCCAAGTTGGCGATGGCGACCATCTGGTCGAATGCCTCTTCATCGGAGGCCGTCTCGATCAGGTCCATCCGCACCTGGATCTCCTCATCGACAGCTCCCACCTGGCCCAGCCAGGGCAAGAGCTCGCGCCGCACCGCCTCCGGATCTTCACAGACCGCCAGGAGATCTGCCAGGGCGCTGATCACTCGGTCCGGATCCTCCAGGGACTCCTCCGCCAGGGTCGCCCGCCGCCGATGCAGGGTCGCTGCCTCGTCGCCCAGATCTGCCGCCAGATGCCCCAGCCGGTCGAAGAGGAGGTCCAAGACCCCGGCTTTCTCGTAATGGTCATGCAGGCCGTCGATATCTCCCCCGGCCACCAACAAGAGATCGATGGACTCGAAGGCTTCCTGGTGCTCCCGATCCACATCGAAGACCGCCTGCCACAACCGCAGCGCCTCAGGGGCGTCCTCCAGCTCGGCCCCGGCGATTCGAGCCGCCTGGGTCAGGGCCCCCACCTCGTCCTCGGGGTCCACGCCGGCCCGCCGCTCCAGGGTCGCCTTCAACTCGCCCCAACGCTCCTGAGCCTCCAACGATGCCTCCAACTCCCGCAGGAGCTGAAGGTCCTCGCCGTGCTCCAAGAGCGCGCTCAGCACCGCGCTCTCTCGGGCCGGATCCCGGAGCCGCTCCCGGGCCATCTCCAGGAGCTCCTCCAGGTCTCGTCGGGCCTCCTCAGCCCCCACGAGCCGGGTCTCCTGCAACCGGAGGTCAAAGAGGGACGAGAAGTCCCGTCGTTTCTCGTAGATCTCACGCAGCCGATCCCGCACCGAGACGTCTTCAGGGGCGATCTCCAACACTCGCTCCAGCGCCGGGATCGCGTCGGTCAAGCTGTTCAGCCGCTCTTCCCGAATCTCCGCGACCTCCAGGTAGTACCCCACGGCCATCCCGATGTCCCCGGCCTCGGCCGCCCGGTCCGCCGCCCCCTCCAGCATCTCGGAGAGATCCTTGTATCGACGGCCCGACTCATAAAGATCCCGCAGCTCGGCGAAGGCCGACGGATGATCGGGCTCCAACTCCAGGATCTCCGCCAGGATGATCATCACCATCCGTTCCTGGTTCAGGTGGGTCCGGTAGATATGAGCCATCTCTTCATAGGTGGCCACCCGATCCGCTCCCGTCTCCTCGTCGGACTCCTCCAGCAGGCGCACCTCTTCCTTCAGGTGCTCCACAAGGGGGTTCCACTTCTGATGATCCTCGTAGAGATGCCGAACCCGCCGACGACCTTCCTCGTCCCCCGGGAAGGCTTTCAAGAACGCGTTCCACGGCTCGATGGCCTTCTCCGGGCTCTCCAACTCGCCCTCGGCGATCTCCGCCAGCCGCTCCGCCAAGAGCAGAAACTCGTCGCGGTCCTCCACCTGATCGAGGCGCCCACTCATCAACCGATGGAGCTTGCTCCACTCCCCTGCGGACTCGAAATAGGCCTCGTAGAACTTGTACACGTCCTCGTGGTCGGCATCGAGGAGCTTCAGGCGCTTGAAGTAGTACTCCGCCTTCTCGTCGTCGTTGAGCTCCAACCAGTACAGGTTGGCCAGCTCGGTCATCACTTCCCACTCCCCGTCCTTTTTCCGCAGGTACCGTACCGAGCCCTCCAGGACCTCCACGAGCCCCGCCACATCGCCACGGTCCAGGAGGTCTGCTCGAACAGCCTTCAGCGCCACCAGGTCATCCCGATTCGCCTCCAGCGCGGCTCGGGCCTCCTCCGGGGTCCCGTCGAACCTGGCCACCCGCCGGAAGAAGCCCTCCACGGAGCGTCCTCCGTCGTCCTCGAATGCCTCTTCGACCTCCGACTCCTCCCGATCCGAAGCCTCTTCCTCGACCTCCGGCTCTTCCTCTACCTCCGACTCTTCCTCTACCTCCGAATCGACCCGGTCCTCGTCCTGCAGCTCCACCACCTCCTCAAAGGCCTCCGACGAGCTCGGCACGGCCACCCCGGCCTCCCCGTTGGTCACATCCGGCGCCTCTTCGCCCAGCTCCTCGGCGATGAACTCCGCGATCAACTGCGCCTCTTCGTGATCCGGCACGGCGCTCAGGGCACGCGTCGCCAGGCTCAGCGCTTCTTTCAGACTTCCTCGAAACCGGTCGTACTCCAACTGCGCGGCCTCCACGAAGGCCGCCGCCGCTACTGGTGAGTTCTCCTCGTTCAGCGCATCCTCAGCGACCCCCATCAACTTCTGCAAGTGCTCCTCCACGGTCCGCTCCCGACCGTAGATCGCCATCAACTGCGCCGCGAAGGGGTCCTCCACCTGTAGCCCCTCGATCTCCTCCAGGAAGATCAGAGCCTCCAAGAAATCGCCCTTGTGCTCCCCGTGAATCTGCGCGACCCGCCGCAACAGCTCCGATCGCTTCACGGGATCTGTGGTCACCTCCAGCTCGTACTTTGAGATGATCAGCAGGTGGTCCCAGGACTCCCGATCGGCATAGATCGCACCGGCTCGACGCAGGGGCGTCACGTCGTCGGGAAAACACTGAAACGCCTTCTGGTAGGACGTCATGCCATCGTCATAGGCGTCCAGATAATCGTGATACAGGTCTCCCATGATCACCAGCACGCCGCTCTTCTCTGGCCCATCCTCCAGGCCTCCCGCCAGGTCGGCGAGGTCCTCGACGAGCTCGGAGACCACCGAGGCGTCGCCTGCACGAGCCGCCCACTCCGTGCACAGCGCGGCGAGCTCCCACCATTTTCGCTGGCCCCACAGTTCTTCCCGCAACTCTTTGAAAAGCTGTGGATTTCCGGGGTCGCTGTCGAGTTCCTTCTCCAGATCGCGGAGCTGATCGGTCATTGAGACGAACCTGCTTGGGGGAAGCGCTCCGCCTGGCTTCGCGGAGTCGTGGATCCTGTCGATTTGGCTTTGCGGCCTCAGCGACGAATCCTACCAAGAATATCCGACCCCCGGCAAGGAAACCGTCACCGCGTCCCCGCCTTCCGGTCCACGAAAAACACCGGCCGCCCCCGATGCTCCCACACCTCCACCTCCGCACCGGGCATCGCCGGCCGCTGCACCGCCGGAAACGACCCTCGGTGGCCCGCAGAGACCGCGGTGACGGGCCGCACATACACGGTCGCCCGATCCCCATCGGGACTGACGGCCCCGGGCCCGATCAACCCCATCTCTCCGTAGGCCGCCAGATGCCGCTCCCACCCGCTGGACCAGAACCGTTCGGTGTCCGTCGCCACCGCCCGGACCAGCCGCCAGGGCAGAATCTCCACCCGAGCCGGGACATCGGAGGCCACCTCCCACCCGGCAATCCTTGCCGTCAGGGGACTTCGGTACGCCTCGGGATGCACCACGCCCCGGGGCACCTCCACCAGGATGCTCGCCGCCACCAGAAAGTACACGGCGATGGCGATCTGCCGAATCTTCAGCACCGGAGCCCGGGCGCTCAACACAGCCGTAAAGAACCGACACACCCCATAGCTAGCGAGCGGCGCCGCCAACCCCAAAAAGATCACCGATACGTCGGCCCCGAGGGGTATGGCCCCCCGGAACACCACGGGTAACCCGAGCATCATCACCGCCAACACCGCCAGGCTCTGGGCCATCCGCTGGCCGCGCTCCGTCAGGTGGCCACTCCCGCAGGTCGCCATCCCCGCCAGAATCGCCACCGCCGTCGCCACGGGCAAAGCCTCCAGCGCCAGGGCAATCCCAAAATACCAGGGCGGCCGAGCCGGTGGATACACCCCGCCCCGAAAGAGCACCACCTCCGCCGGCGCCGCCAGAAACCCCTCGATGAACCCGCCCATCGCCTCCACCGGGGAAGGCCCCGCCCAGGGCATCACCAACAACAACCCCACCGCCCCGAGGCAGATCAACAGACGATCCAGAGGCACCTCAGCGCCGGCCCCCACCCCTTGAAGGGCGCTCACCCGCCCCCGGGACGGCACGGCCAGGTCGAGGAGCAAGAGCGCCGCCGCCACCAGCGCCATCCCAGGCCAGATCAAAAATCCCACCGCCAGGCACAGGGCCCCTCCGACCCCTCGGACCCACCAGGGCGTGGGACGCAGCGGCCCTCGCCAGAGGATCACCAACCCCAACACCAGCGGCACCACCACCGCCGCCGGATCCCCGCGGGTGAATACCCCCAACCACGGCGCCGACGTGAACAAGAAAAACACCGCCACCCACCCACAGAGCCCCCCTCCCAGACGAGCCGCCACCAGGAACACCAGCACCGTACTCACCACCCCCGCCATCACGCCCGTCACCGCCACGGTCCACTCCGGATTCAGCGGCGATATCAGCATCAAGAGCCCCGTCAGAGCCTCCAACATGCCCCCGGGCCGCAGCTCCCACCACCCCGACAGATCGCCACCGGCGGTAGCTGCGGCCTGTGCCCGGGCCCCCTCCAACCAGTCCAGCCCGGCCTCTCCGAACCCCCGAAACCCCAGCATCGCCAGAGTGATCAGCGCCGCTGACGCCACCCACCACGGCGCCGGCCTCCCCGTCCACTGGTCCAGAAATCGCTTCATCGGAACTCAAACCGGAAACAGGTGTGTCGTCGCCCGGCCCTCTCCGCCGAGACCTCTACGATCAGCTCCTCAGGCCCCTCCGCGAAGGGCACCTCCATGGACTGCCACCCCCTCCGATCCCGATGGCGATGGGTCCGATCCTCTTCCCCGAAACGAACCCGAAAGTCCACGGCGCCTCCTCCCCCCACCGCCGCATCTCGCAGCGCCGTCTCCAGAAAGAGGGCTCGCTCCTGCCCGTCCCTGGCGATGGCGTCGGGGAACCGAAACCGAACGGTCCGCCCCTGGATCGGGTGGGCCCAGATGCAGGTCTCCCGGACCCGATCAATGGTCACCGTCCGATTCCGCATCCGCATCCAGCCCGCGTCACCACATCGAAACCCGCCATCGGCGTCCCGGGGGCACTCCCGGGCCACCCCCTCGTCGTCCACGACCTCCACGGTCGCCCGTCCCAAGAACGGCAGGGGCGCGTAGTTCCTCGGCCACCACAGCGACCACGGCTCCTCATCGACCCGCAGCTCCATCCCCTGGGCCTCCATGGCCCGATGGTCCACGTCGTGCCCCACCAGCGGGGCGTGGGGTGGCCAGGACGCCAGAGGAATGACGGACCTCCCTATTTCATCGGATTCCTGAACCTCCTCCAGGGCCGCCAGCGCCACCGGGGAGTCCGCCAGGACCACCACGCCGTCCATCCCGGTCAGCTCGGCCACGAGCCGCTCCGGCACAGGGGGCACGCTCTCCAACCCGTCGAGGTTGAAGAAGGCGATGCTCACGATCGACAAGAGCGCGAGCCCTCCCATGGTCAACGCCAGGCGACGCTCGGTGGAGTGGGTCCTCTCCATGGGGGCCTCAGACATCCCAGAAGATCTCCTCCGGCTCCCACTCCACCGTCTCCAGGTCGCAGCGATCATCCTCCCCGAACGCCACCCCTTCGGCGACCAACAGGCGCCGCTGCAGCTCCGCCCGCTCCACGTCCCCCTTCGACGAGATCCTCCCCTGGCTGTTGATCACCCGATGCCAGGGCACCTCCTCCTCGTTCTTCAGGCTCGCCTTCATCAGATTCCCCACCGCCCGGGCCGCCCTGGGGCTGCCCGCGTAGGTCGCGATCTGCCCGTAGGTCGCCACCGTCCCCGCCGGGATCTGGCGCGTCAGCCAGTAGACCCGCTCTGCAAAGGACTCATCGCTCATCACTCCTCCGTTAAGTACCCCGCCCCTTCGGCGAAGAACTCTTCTGCCCACCGCCGTCGCTCCTCGGCCAGGTGAACGCCGGCCTCCTCGGGGCTCTCCAACCGCAACTGCAGGGCCCGATCTTCCACGATCATCGCCGCCACCAGCCCGTCGCCGACCACCCGGGCCTCGCACTCGCAATCCCCTGAAAGGTCGAGGCGCTCCCCCTCCACGCCCACGTCCAACCGACTCACGAGATGATCCAGATACTCCGCCGCCGTGGTCCCACGCGTCAAGGGCTCCGACAGCAGGTACCCACGGGTCAGTCGTGACGGCATCTCCACGGTGATCACCCGAGCCTGACGAAGCTCCCCGTCGACCCCTCGAGGCGGCACCTTCACCGTCGACTCCTCTCCCAGATGGGCCCCCAGCGACACCTCCGGCAGCTCTCCCGCCGGCGGATACTCGAAGCCCTCAACGAGCCGCAGGATCCCGTCGGCCCCGTCGTGAGCTCCACCTCGATACGCCAGGAAGTAGGTCTGCCGCTCTCCCCGGGCCGCGTAGACCCACCCTCCCCCTCGCTCATCCTCAAAGGAGTGGACCCCCGACTCGCCGGCCACCAGAGTCGCCCCGAAGAGCTCCGCGAAGGCAATCCCCAGGAGCGCATCGGGCCACAGCTCTTCCACGGCGAAGATCTCCACCGCCGCTCCATCACGGGGGTCGACGAGTCGCAAGAGCCACGACGACTCCTCAGAAGACTCCACCCGCTCCATCCGGGCCGGCGCCTCCAGGGACACCGAATCACCGGTCACGGAATCACCGCCGACGTGCACCGTCGTACACCCCACCGCGAGGCCGCAGACCATCATCGCCGCCGAAACCACCGACCACCCCTTCACCATCACCGCCTCCCTTAGAAGAGATCCGCCAGACCGCGACGGAGCCTCCGCAGCGCCTCGTCTTTGGAGAAGGTCGCTACCAGATCAAAGACCGACGGGCTCGACGTCGACCCCGTCAGGCTGATCCGCGTGGGCTGGGCCATCTTCGCCATGCCCACCTCTCGGTCCTTGCCCAGAGACTTGTAGACCCCTCCCACGGAGTCGGCGTCCCACGTATCGAGCTTCTCCAACCGCTGGATCAGCTCCTCGACCACCGGGCGGCCCCCCTCTTTGATCCACTTCTTCACCGCCTTCTCGTCGTACTCGAACTCGTCGGTGAAGAAGTACCGGCTCTCCTCGGTGAGCTCCACGAGCGTCGCCGCCCGCTCCCGCATCAACTCCACGATGGCCACCAGCGTCTCATCGACCTCCACCTCAAACCCGGCGTTCTTCAAGAACGGCACCCACCGGGTCGCAAGCTCCGCCGGCTCCAGACGCTTCATCCACTCCGTGTTCACCCACCGGAACTTATCCTCATCAAAGGACGACGGGCTCCGCCCCACGGAGTCAAATCCGAAGAGGTCGCAGAGCTCCTGGGGGCTAAAAATCTCCTGGTCCCCATGAGACCACCCCAGCCGGCTCAGGTAGTTCATCACCGCCTCGGGCAAGAACCCGGCGTCCCGATAATCCTGGACCGACGCCGAGCCCTTCCGCTTGCTCAGCCCGTCGATCAACGGCAGGTGAGCAAACGCCGGGGTCGTCGCCCCCAGCGCTTCGTACACCGGCACCTGCCGAAAGGTGTTGTTCAGGTGGTCTGCGCCACGGATCACATGGGTGATCTCCATGTCCACGTCGTCGACGACCACCACGAAGTTATACGTCGGCGTCCCATCGCTGCGCTGGATGATGAAGTCGTCGAGCTCCTCGACGTCCACCGTGACCGACCCCTGCACCAGGTCGTCGACGGTGATGCTCCCCTCCTGGGGCATCTTGATCCGCACCACGTAGGGCTCCCCCTCGGGGTGATCCGTGCGGTCTCGCCAGGTCCCGTCGTACTTGGGCTTGCGCCCCTCGGCGGCAGCCTTCTCCCGCATGGCCTCCAGCTCCTCGGGGGTGCAGAAGCACTTATAGGCGGCGCCTTTCTCCAAAAGCTCTGCCACAGTCTCCACGTACCGGTCGGCCCGGTCCATCTGCCGATAGGGCCCCTCGTCGGGGCTCATCCCCAGCCACTCCAGAGCCTCCACGATCGCGTCGGCGAACCGCTCCTCACTCCGGGCTTGATCGGTGTCCTCGATCCGAAGCACGAAGGTACCGCCCTGATTCCGGGCAAAGAGGTAGTTGAAGAGCGCCGTACGGGTGTTCCCCATGTGGAGAAACCCTGTATTCGAAGGAGCAAAGCGGACGCGAACGGACATGAAACCTCTCCTGGTGGTGGCCTTTTTAGTCGCACTGACCGGCCCTTGGTAGCACGCCGATTTTCTTGCGGTCAAGGTGGTCAGATCACCCCCGCGGCCCGCAGCTCTGCGAGCTCCTCCTCCGCTACCCCCACCTCGCCATAGACCGCGGCGTTATCTGCCCCCTGGCCCCCGGCCGCCCGATGCTCCCCGCCCCGAGGCGTCACAGGGGTCCGTACCTGCTTCACGCCGTTGAGCTCGAAGAACACCTCCCGGGCCCGGTGCACCTCCTCCTCCAACACCTCGTCCAGGCTCAACACGGGCTCTACGCAGACATCGAGACTCGACAGCACCCCGCGCCACTCCTCGAGGGTTTTCTCGGCCACCACTCCCTGCAACCGCTCCGCTACCTCGTCGGCTTCCGCCCCGGATACGACCCCCCGGCCTTTCAACTCCCCCAACCCGATGGCCTCCACGAACGGATCCCAGAACTTCGGCTCCAGCGCTCCCACCGCCAGGCTCCGATCATCGGCGGTCCGATACACCCGATAGCAAGGCAGGCCCCCGGTCAGAAACCCTCGCCCCCGCTCCTCGCTCTCACCGGCCTCGTGACGAGCCACCGTGGGGAGCAGAAAGGAGAGCGCCCCCTCGGTCATCGAGATGTCCAGGTGAGCCCCCTCTCCGGTGACCCCCCGCCGATACAACGCCGACATCACCCCCAACGCCGCGAACAGCGCGCCCCCAGCCAGGTCGGCCAACTGAAACCCCGGCACCGACGGCCCCTGACCGGCGGGCCCGTTCAACCCCAGCACACCGCTCACCGCCAGGTAGTTCAAGTCGTGGCCCGCCTCTTCTCGTCGAGGACCGTCTTGCCCGTATCCCGTGATCGAGGCGATCACCAGTCCGGGATACCGGTCCCGCAGCGTCTCCGGCCCCAGCCCCAACCGCTCCATCACCCCGGGCCGAAAGCTCTCCATCAACACATCGGCCCCCTCCAGCAACCTCTCCAACAAGACTCGCCCCCGCTCCTCCTTCAGGTTCAGCGTGACGAACCGCTTGTTCCGGTTCACGCTCTGAAAGAAGGCGCTGCTCCCCCCCACCATCGGCGGATAGTAGCGGGCGTAGTCCCCCCCGCGGGGATCCTCGACCTTGATCACCTCAGCCCCCATATCCCCCAGGAGCATCGTCGCAAAGGGACCCGGCAAGAGCCGCGTCAAATCGATCACCTTCAACCCTTCCAGAAACCGCCCGTCCCCGCTCATCAGCTCTCCTCTTCAGACAAGTCCAAACACAAAGAGGCGCCACCACCGGTGACGCCTCTTCGAACAAATCAGCCACGCAAAGGGCTCAGCTGATAATATTCTGAAGCTTCATGGCCAGGCTCATGTCGCCGTCGACGCTGATCTTGCCGCCCATGAACGCCGAGATCGGGTTGAGCCGACCTTCCCACATGTCCACGAAGTCACTGGCCGCCATATTGATCGTGCACTGACCGCTATCGGACTCGCCCTCAGAAACATGATCCGCCTCTTTGGTCAGGTCCAGGGTCCACACCCCACCGTCGTCGTTGTCGTCGCCGGCCAGGTTGAACACAAACACGGCGTTGGCCGCCGTGGCCTTCCCGGGGTTCTCCGCCAGATCCGCCGGAAGCTGCTCTTCAAAGATCTCTCGTGCGCTCGCCATATCTCAACTCCTCTTGGTTTTAAGGGACCTGCGCCCACCCACTAAATGAGTGAACACTAAACAACCTACGCCGCGAAGTGCTAGCACGCCCTCGACCTAACTGACAAGTGCGACCACCCTGGCCGCGGAACCCCGGTCCCCCGCCACGACCGACCACACCCCGCCACCCCCCCCGCCGACCACCACGCACCCCAGCGTCGCCCACCACGGCCGCACCGCAACGCAACGCGCCACCCCACGTGGTCGGTGATCTCGCGGAGGCGAGGCCTTGGCCTCGCCTCCGCGAGATCACCGCCGCACCGGGGGCGGCCTGGGGGCGGAGCGACCACCCTGGGCGCACCGCACCCCGGTCCCCCGCCACCACCGACCACACACCGGCGCCACCGGGGGCGGCCCGGGGCGGAGCTTGCCCCCCTCGCCACCCCTCGCTACCCTCCCCCGGGTTCAACCACGGCCACGGAGCGCCCATGAAGGATCCCAAACTCCTCGTAGCCTTCAAGAAGAGCCGCTACGAACAATTCGTGCTCGAAGAGCGGGATCCCAACGTCGAGGAGCTCCTCGCCATGGGCCACGTCAGCGTCGAGAGCCTCCAGGAGTCGCACCGCGCCCACAGGGAGAGCCTGGACCATATCGTCGCTCGCCTGGAAGCCCGAGGCATCCCCTTCGACCTGGAGTTTCGGGGAGACGTGACCGTCCAGATGGTCGCCGCCTGCGATCTCCTGATCACCGTCGGTGGCGACGGCACCGTCCTGGATCTCTCCCACCGGGCCTTCACTACCCCCATCCTGGCGATCAACTCCGACCCGGGGAGTAGCGTCGGGTACTTCACGGCCGGCGACGCCACCGAGTTCGACGAGCTCCTCGACCGGGTCATCCCCGACGGGTGGGAGCCGCTCCGGCTTCGTCGGTTTCACATCCGCCTCGACGGCCAACAGCTCGGCCCCCCGGTCCTCAACGACATCCTCATCTGCCACGAGAACCCCGCCGCCGTCTCCGCCTACAGCCTCAAGGTCGGCAACCACCCGGCGGAGCCCCAGAAGTCCAGCGGCATCTGGGTCAGCACCCCCGCCGGGTCCACCGCCGCCGTTCGATCCGCCGGCGGATTCGTCCTCCCCTTCCGCAGCGGTAACATCCAATACGTGGTCCGGGAGCCCTACCCACCCCCCGCCGGCGGCTACCGATTCCTCAAAGGTATCCACCCCTTCGAAGAGCACTTCGAGGTGATCTCCCGCATGCGGGAAGGCCAAGTCTTCATCGACGGCCCCCACCTCTCCTTCCCGATGCCCCTGGGCTCTACCCTGACCCTGGACCCCGAGGCCCCGGCCCTTCAGCTCTTCGGTGTTCAGGAAGATCGGCGAACGGCCTGAAAAAATCTTGTCCCACCGCCCCGGTATGTTACGGTCTGTTTACGGAAGGACACCGTGGTTGTCCTACATCTGATTGATTCACCGTAACACCGCAGGCACTCGCGATGAACACGAAGATCCCCAGACGCACCGCGCAGCGCCGCCACAGTGGCCTGGGACGCCTCTTCCTCGGCACCGCTGTGGTAGGCATCGTCTTCAGCGCCGGAGTCATCACCGGTCAGCGTCTCCTCCTCGAGGAGAACCTCAACCCCGCCGTCTCCGTGGGGAACGCCTCCAGCCTCCCTCAGCTCGATGACGTCGACGAGGTGAGCGAACCGTCGGAGAACTCTCTCTCCATCTTTTCGTTCTACGAGGCCCTCTCCGAGGCCGAGATCCCCCGGGCCGCGGCGGTCCCGGCCCCGCCGGCGCCCGTTGCACCCGCGCCCACCGTGGCCGAACCGACCCCCTCGGAGCCGGAGCCCGCTCCCGCGCCCGAACCTGCCGACGAGCCTACCGACGAACCCTCTGAAGAGCCGACACCCACCGAGGAGCCCCCTGCCGACGAACTGCCCGCAGACGAAGCTCCCGCCGAGGAAGTCGCAGAAATCGCCGAAGACCCGGCACCCGAGCCGGAGCCCGCCGAGCCCGAGCTCCCCGCCCGCTACACCCTTCAAGTCGCCTCCCACCCCTCGATGGAGCGGGCTCGCGCCGAGATGGACCGCCTCCGTTCCATGGGCCTCGATCCCCACGTGGTCGCCGCAGAGGTCCCCGGACAGGGGCGGTACTTCCGGGTCCGCATCGGCAAGTTCCACTCCATGGACGACGCCCGGGCCACCCAGGCGTCCATGCAGGGCGATCAAGACGTCCAGACCTTCGTCACCCCTCTCTAAGACTCAGATCAACTCCACGTACTCCAGATCCCCCACGTCTCCTTTGCCGCGGCGGATCAGCTGCGGGTAGTCCCCGGAGAAGTCGATCACCGTCGACGGCTCCGGAAAGACGTACCCCCCGTCGATCACCAGATCCACGGCATGGCCGTAAAGATCTTCGATGGTCCACGGGTCCGGAAGCAGCTCTCCCTCCCCATCGGTGGCGCTCGTATTGGCCACCGGATTGCCCAGGGCCTCCACCAGCGCCAGCGCGATCGGCGAGTCCGGCACCCGGATCCCCACGGTCTTGCGCTTCTTCCGCATCACCTTCGGCACCAGCTTGGTCGCCTCCAACACGAACGTATAGGGCCCCGGCAGCATCCGCCGAAGCGTCCGGTACGCATAGTCACTCACGAAGGCGTACTCCGCGATATTGCTCAGATCTTTGCAGATGAACGAGAGCGGGCTGTGGTCCGGAGCACCTTTAATCTCTTTGACCAATGCGTGCAGCCGCTCCACGGCCTGCTTGTTGAAGATATCGCACCCGATCCCGTACACCGTGTCCGTCGGATAGGCCACCAGACCCCCGGACTTCAGGATCTCCCGGGCTTGATCGATTCGGCGCGGCTGGGGATGCTCGGGGTTCAATTGCAGGATCATAACGGTAGTCCGATCGTCGGTTCTTTGGGATGTGGGCGGTAGAACACCAGGGTAAATCCGATCCGCTGGGCCAGCTGCGCCCCCGTGGCCTTATGAAGGGCCTCGGCGGCCTCCTCCAGCCCGTCGCCACCGTGGACCTTCACCTTCACCAGCTCATGAGCAAGGAGGGCGGCCTCAAAGTTCTCGATCAGAGACTCCGAGATCCCTTTCTGCCCCACCATCACGATGGGCTTCTTATCGTGGGCCAGCCCTCGCAGGTATCTGCGCTGCTTCCCTGTCAACCGGGGGCTCAATCGCTGAACCAGGCCTGCACTGTCTTGCGTCGACTCCGACATCGCTTCTCTCGTCTATGGAAGGTTTCTTCCTGGGCCGGACCTTATAATGTAGGTCCCCCCGGGACTTCAACACGCCTTTGACTTGGCCTGCCCTGCCGGTGTGTGTAGGATACGGCAGTCTTTCCGGCCTCCGGGCCCACCGCGGCCGGGGAAGAAACCTGAAGATCCGTCGGAGCTTGTTCGTGAAACACTGCCCAACCTGCCAGGCCACCTTCTCCGGAGAAGAGCTCTTCTGCCCCCATGACGGCACTCGCCTGGGCGAGAGCGACACTCCCCCGAAAGGCCGCCTCGCCGGGGCCTCCCTTGCCGGCCTGGTCAATCTCGACGCCTTTCTTTTCTCCGATCATCTGGGGGAGCGCTATCTCGGCCGCCTCCTCTCCGACGGCACCCAGGTCCGGGTCCTGGTCTTCCACAGAAAGTTCGACACCCACCGGTATACGAGCGCACAGCTTCAGCTCGCCAGACTGGGAAAGGCCCTTCCAACGCAGGTTCTGTCGCTGCACTCCCTGCACGTGGACGACGACCCCTGCTTCATGATCGAGGAGAACGCCGCCCGGGAGTCCATGGACCACCTCTTGCGAAAGCAGGGGGCCCTGCCCTGGAAGCAGGCCGCCTACCTGGCGATACGCCTGGCCCGAATCCTGGACTGGTTGGCCTCCCTGGAGGTCCCCCACCGGTTGATCCACCCCCGGTCGATCTTCGTCGACAACCCCAAGATCTCCTCCATCCAGGTCGGGGAGCTCGCCGCCGGACTCTTGACCTTCCCCCTGCCCCGGCTCGACGGCACCACTCCGGAGGGAGCCATCCCGGTCTACCCCGGATACCTCGCCCCCGAGTGGTTCGGCGATCCTGACGACGTCGACCTTCACCTGGCGGCGACCTTCACCGCCGGCGCCGTCCTCCTGGACGCCCTCGGCCACCCCCTGTGGAACGAGGGCCAGACGACCCTCGTGGAGTGGACCGAGCGCACCGAAGATCCCGAGATCGACCTCAGCGCCGTCGATGACGCCCCCGACGCCCTGGCCATGATCGCCCGGCGCATGGTCGCCCCCTCACCATCGCGCCGCTTTCAAGCCCCCACGGCCGCGATGGCCGCCCTCTCGAGCCTCCTCGGCGGAGAGCCGGACAAGATCGCTCCCCCCCTGCACGCGGCGGCCCGGCCCGTCTTTCAACGACGGCCCTCCACCGCCACCAGCCCTGTGCCATTCCCGGCCACCGACGCCCTCGAGGACCGCGATGTCGACCTCGATGAGTACGTCCCCGGCCAGACCCAGATGGGCCTCCCCGCTACCGTGGTGGACCGTGGCGAGCCCGAGTCCACCGATACCATTCCGCCCGCCATCGACGATCCCGGAGACATCTCCGAGGTCGAGGAGGAACCGCCGGACCGCACCACGGAGCCCATGAACGCCGTCAGCGACGACGACGCCGCCTCTGCCGACGACGACGCGGCCCCCGGCGATGAAGAGTCTGACGACGAGTTCACCCCCGAGAAGAAGACCCTGATGATGGGCGTCATCACCCTCCCGAAGTCCCGCCGGTCTCCGAGCTCCGAGACGGACCCCGAGTTCGACGAAGACTCGGCTGACGAAGAATCCGACGACGAAGATCCCGAAAAGGACACGCCATCCGCCGGGGAAGACGAGCCGGCCAAGCAAGATGAACCGGCCGCAGAAGAAGAGCGGGCCGACGAGAACGATGAAGAAAAGGAAGAGCCCGCCGCCGCGGACGAGCCAACTCCAACCCTCGACGAGCCCGACTCGTCGATCATCGTCGACCCCGACCTCCGCGACGAGACCGCCGAGGAGCCCGACGACGCCCCCGACGACGCCTCCGACGAACCAGCCGCCCCGAAAGAGCCCCGCAAGGTAAAGGTCCCCAAGTCCCAGGTCGCCGACGAGCCCGATGAACCCGAGGAGTCCAAAGAACCTACAGGGGACGAGAAACCCGCCCCGGCGTCGGGCCTGAACATCGGCTTCGTCGAGGTCGAGAACAAGAGCTCCGGATCCGACGACTTCGAAGACGCCTGGCTCTCGAACTCGCAAGACGCCTGGGAAGAGTCCCTGGTCCGCGAGGCCTACGAAGAGTCGCGCCTCCGCGAGCGCGCCCTCGGCATCGGCGTGGCTGTGGTTTGTACCGTCCTGGCCATCGTCGTGGTCTTCTTCACCCTCTTCTACGAGCCCCCCGAAGAAGAGCCCGAACTCGCCGACGTCGATGAAATCTCCTTCGTCGACGTCGATGAGCTCCAGCGCAACTTCGACGCCGCCATGGAGCGCGGCGAGCTCCTTCAGCCCCGGAGTCGTAGCGCTCTGATGGCGCTCCGAGAGCTGGAACGTCACGCCGACCCCGACGACGCCGAGGAGGCCCGAGAACGCTTCATCAGCGCAGCTCTCCACGGGGCCCTCCTCGCCGAAGAGCGCGGCCAATACATGGAGGCCTCCGTCCTGATCGGCCACGCCAGCAACTTCGACCCCGACGATGAGGGACTCCGAGAGCGCGCCGTGGAGCTCCGCCAGCTCGCAGAAGGTGGCCCCGCCGAGGAGCCCGCAGACGCCGGTGCCGATGACGAAGACGCTCACGACGCCGAAACCACCGAGACCGACGAAGCCCCTGCCCCCGACCCAGGCGCCGCCACTCCACCCCGGC